>NZ_JASHCQ010000009.1:0-57920 GCF_047464035.1 Streptococcus mitis | reverse complement strand
TCAAGAAGAATCATCAGATTCCTCGTATTATCAACCAAAAGATTGCGCAAAAGTTGATTGAAAAGACTTCTATGACCGATATTGCTCATCAGTTAGCCATTTCAACATCAACTGTTATTCGCAAGCTCAATGACTTCCGTTTTAAGCATGATTTTTCTCGTCTGCCTGAGATTATGTCTTGGGATGAGTACTCCTTTACAAAGGGAAAAATGAGTTTCATTGCACAAGATTTTGAAAAGCTCAATATCATCACTGTTCTCGAGGGAAGAACACAAGCTATTATTCGAAATTACTTTCTTAAATATGATAGAGTCGTCCGATGTCGAGTGAAAATCATTACTATGGATATGTTTAGCCCTTACTATGACTTGGCTAAAAAGCTTTTTCCAAACGCTAAAATCGTGTTGGATCGTTTCCATATTGTCCAACACATGAGCCGTGCTATGAGTCGTATGCGTGTCCAAATCATGAATCAGTTTCATCGAAAATCCCATGAATACAAGGCTATCAAGCGTTACTGGAAACTCATCCAACAAGATAGTCGGAAACTCAGCTATAAACGTTTTTATCGCCCTACTTTTCGCATGCACTTGACGAATAAAGAAATTCTAGACAAGCTTTTGAGCTATTCAGAAGACTTGAAACACCACTACCATCTCTATCAACTCTTGCTTTTTCACTTTCAGAATAAGGAACCGGATAAATTTTTCGGGCTCATTGAGGACAATCTAAAGCAGGTTCATCCTCTTTTTCAGACTGTCTTTAAAACCTTCCTCAAGGATAAAGAGAAAATTGCCAACGCCCTTCAACTACCCTATTCCAACGCCAAACTGGAAGCCACCAATAATCTTATCAAACTTATCAAGCGCAATGCCTTTGGATTTCGGAACTTTGAAAACTTCAAAAAACGGATTTTTATCGCTCTGAATATCAAAAAAGAAAGGACGAAATTTGTCCTTTCTCGAGCTTAGCTTTTCATCAACCCACTACAGTTGACAAAGAGCCCTTATTTTCTTATTTAACTCACCAAAACCAGCCTTCATTATCGTCAATGGCTTGAGCTTCTTTGCGTTTACGTGGGCCTGTTCCGTACATTTCTGCTTCGATTTCTTCCTTGGTTGGCATGATAGAAGCTAGGATGATATAGATAATCACGCCAAGTCCAAAGTTTGCGACTGTAAAAATAGCAAATAGAAAACGAACAAGGGTAACATCAAAGTTCCACTTGTCTGACAGACCCGCCAGAACTCCTGAAATCATGCGATTTCGTCTCATTTTATAAAATTTACTGTTCATGATATTTCCTCTTTCTGCTAGGTTAGTCATAGTATATCACGGGTAGGCTCGGCTTTCATCAGTCCTCAGGCTGATTTATTAGCAGCAATTGACCTCGACAAACTCCGCAGCGATAGCGTTTGGTATCAATCCTTCTCTTGCGATGATAACTTTGCTGGCAGGATTGACAACGATAAAGTATGAGTGGTTTAGAGTGACTATTTGTCAAGGAGGGCACAAAGCGTAATCCATCCACTGCTTTCAAAAGTTCCTTAAAATCCCGATCCTTGTGTTGATAGCCCTTCCCTTGAAAATAGAGGTGGTAATGACAGAGTTCATGTCGGACAATTTTCCTAAAAACATCCAGACCCAGTTCCTGATAAACCTTGGGATTAAACTCCAAATGCCCATCTTTGAGGAAAAATCGCCCACCTGTCGAACGTAGACGAGAATTCCACTGAACATGATGGATAAAAGGTCTGCCGAAGTCTTCTAGCGAAACTTGCTTGACGTAATCAGTCAGTCTCATTTGGAGATAGAAGCGACAGATTGACTTTTTCACGTTCAGTATCAATTTTCTTAACCCAAACGGTCACCAAATCTCCAACTGACACCACTTGACTAGGGTGTTTGATAAACTTGCGACTCATGTGGGAAATATGAATCAAGCCGTCCTCGTGAATCCCTATGTCAACAAAGGCACCGAAGTCAACGACATTACGCACCACACCCTCTAGTTTCTGACCAACCACTAAATCCTTGATATCTAGGACATCTTGGCGAAGCACAGGTGCATCAAAGGAATCACGGAAATCTCGACCTGGTTTGAGAAGATCGGCAATAATATCTTTAAGAGTTTCTGGACCAAGATCCAGTTCTTGTGCCATCTCCTTAACTGAAAGCGACTTGAGTTTGCTTTGGGCTTCTTCATTCAGATCCTTGATGTCTAAGCGTTTGAAGAGTTCCTTAACGGCAGAATAGTTTTCTGGGTGAACTCCTGTATTATCAAGGATATTGCTACTTTCAGGGATACGAAGGAAACCAGCTGCCTGCTCAAAGGCCTTGGCCCCCAGACGCGGAACCTTCTTAATTTGAGCTCGTGAAGTGATTTTTCCTTCCTCCTCACGGTATTTGACAATATTTTCAGAAATGGTTTTATTGAGTCCAGCTACGTGTGAAAGAAGAGCAGGACTGGCTGTATTGACATTGACACCGACTTGGTTTACCACTGTATCGACAACAAAGTCCAGACTCTCAGATAGTTTCTTCTGACTGACATCGTGTTGGTATTGACCGACACCGATTGACTTAGGATCGATTTTAACCAACTCTGCAAGAGGATCTTGCAAACGACGGGCGATAGAGATGGCTGAGCGTTTTTCAACAGTCAAGTCTGGAAACTCCTGACGGGCAAGTTCACTGGCAGAATAGACCGAAGCACCACTTTCATTGACAATGACATAGCTGACTTCAGGAAAATCTTTCAGAACTTCCGCCACAAAGGCTTCACTTTCACGACTGGCCGTTCCATTTCCGATGGCAATAATTTCCACACTGTATTGACCAATCAAGTCTGCCAAATCTTTCTTGGCTTCTTCGATTTGACGAGCTGATGCTGGTTTAACAGGATAAATAACCTGAGTTGTCAGCATTTTACCAGTTGCATCTACGACAGCTAGCTTGGCACCTGTACGAAAGGCAGGGTCAAATCCAAGAACCACGCGCCCTTTCAGCGGAGCAACCAAGAGGAGATTGCGTAGGTTGTCAGAAAAGAGTTGGATAGCTCCTTCTTCTGCTTTCTCAGTTAGTTCTGTCCGAATACGACGCTCGATAGCAGGCAAGACTTTTTTCTTAACAGATTGCTGAACCACTTCATCAATATAAGTATTTTTTACCTTGAAGCGAGCAGCAAAGAAGGCAAGAATACGGTCCGTCGCATGTTCAAAACCGACCTTCAAGACACCTAGCTTCTCCCCACGATTGAGAGCCAAGGTACGATAACCCTGCATATTTCCAACCGTCTCTGAAAAATCATAATAAATCTGAAAAACCTGCTTTTCATCAAGACTTTCATCCTTGACTTGAGAAGTGAGTTTAGAGTGTCTCAACACCTCCTGATAAGTTAGAGCGCGTAAATTGACATCCTCCGATAAGGCTTCGACCAAGATATCAACTGCACCAGCCAAGGCCTCCTTACCAGTCGCAAATCCTTCACAGACAAACTTTTCAGCCTCTTTCTCTAAGTCCGCTACATTCTGCAAAATCAAGCGAGCAAGAGGAAAGAGTCCGGCTTCACGGGCAATGGTTGCCTTGGTCCGACGCTTTTCCTTGTATGGAAGATAGAGCTCTTCAACATCTGCTAGTTTTTCGGCTGCTAAGATTGCTTCTTCCAACTCCTTTGTCAACTTGCCTTGTTCTTGAATCTTAGCTAAAACAGCTTCCTTACGGTCGTTTAGATTGGTCAGACTTTTATCCAAGTCGATAATGGCCTTAATCGCCACCTCATCCAGACTACCAGTCATATCCTTGCGATAACGCGCTATGAAGGGAATTGTCGCCCCTTCAGCTGTCAAACTTAGAACGGTATCGATTTGCTTTAACGTCACTCCCAAATCCTGAGAGATTTTTTCATATTTTTTATCCATAAATCTATTATACCATAAGCTAAACGTTTCAAATTAACTCGTAGAACATTTAAAAAATATGTAGGGAATAGATTTATATGCTATAGAGCAATAACTTGTACTTATAGAGCATTGCCGCCTTTTTTTAACCAAGCCATGATATCAAAAGTATTTAATGGATCAGACATAATAGCCAGTTCTGGAAGATGTTCCTGACCTGGAATAACACATTGACTTTTCAAGTTTTTATATGGACGATTGACTAAAATTAATTTATTAGAATAGGGAAGATTATCCATCTTACTTAGAATTTCTTCACTAGCTGAATCTTTATTATCAAATTTAAAATAAATATTATCCCAATTTATACGTTTTTTTCTTTTTTCCCACTTAGTTCGTGCTTCTTCAATACTAGAATAATGTAGAAAATGAATATCTATATCTCCTAAATGTCCCAAAGGATAAACTTCATGAGTCCAGCTCGGTGAAATAAGTTCCTCTTCGAAAACAAGTTCTTGTTCCATATAGTACCGAAAATCCTTTGTAAGTTTATAATAATTATCAGGAAGAATAAATAAACCAACAAAAGGTGTTCTATATTGAAAACCAAGTTGTTTATAAATTAATCCTCCAACACAATTATTACTTATAATCGTGAAATCTAATCTATCAAGGTCAAGAAAAGGGAAAATTCCTTTCTCTGCAGCTATCAACTTATGATAAACAATTTCAGAATCTAAATGTTCACCGTCATTTTTTAACCAAGCACTAAAATTTGCCAATTCTTGAATATATTGTCTTTTCGCTATTTCTATATCATAGTTTTCTAAGACGACGCAATCTTTTATTCTATTTTCATAATTTTCTAATATGATTTTATAGGAATCTTTGAGAGGTTTAACATCTACAACAGGTTTATAGATATATGTCGGTAAATTAATATAGGTTGCAGTTTTAGATTGAATATAAAGTCTCCAAATAAGGTTATTTATATCAAATTGATTTATTTTTCGTAAAAGTTTACTATTGAATAATTTTCCGAACAATGAGCAATATTGTTTTCTAATTCGATGATCTGTATCATCCATCTTTTCTAAAACTTGAACATTCGTTAAGTTTTTTGTCAACCAATTATCACCCCAAGGATAAAAGTAAAATACTCCATCAACCAAATCAGCAAAATTACCAAGAACAACATCAGAATCAGATAATTTTATCGCATGATACATCTTTTCAAATGTCCAATCAAATAATGAATCATTTGATGATAGAAACGTAATATAATCTCCCGTAATCATATCAGACAACTCAGCAAAAGAATTCTCACCTATAATCTTAATATCAAGTGCTAGATCTATCTGTTGGCTAATGGAATCTATTTCCTCTGTGGATTGGTTTACAATAATAACTTCTATATCTTTTAATGTTTGTCTATCCACTATTGATAAAGACTCTAATAAACTATTTCTGTCTCCTTGGTGTAACAAAATAACACTAATTGAGTCAGTCAATTTGACTACCTCCTATAATTTTCTGATAATGATTTTCTTTTATTTAATTATAGCACAATTATAGTGTACATCATGTGATATCAAGCTGTATTATTTATTAGCTACTCAATTTGAAATTTTAACTTTTCCCTTTTCCTCAAAATAATAGTATAATAGAGGTAGAATTTAGAATCGAGGTACACCTATGGCTGTAAAATTTACAAAACGAGACGACTTGGACAAGATGTTTGAAGAGTTTGCTAAACTCCCTGATTTGAAACAAGTCACTTTCCCTGATGACAAAGAGAAAAAAGCCAAAGCAGAAAAGAAAAACTAGATGACTGCTTTCCAACAACTCCCTTCTAGTGTGCTTCAGACTGGGGCTATTTTTCTCTCTATAATCATTGAAGCCCTACCCTTCGTTCTGATAGGAAGTATTGTTTCAGGGCTGATTGAGGTTTATATCACACCTGAAAAGGTTTATCATTTTCTCCCTCGAAATCGTTGGGGGAGAATCTTTTTTGGGACCTTTGTCGGGATGCTTTTCCCTTCTTGTGAATGTGGAATCGTCCCCATTATCAATCGTTTTCTGGAAAAAAAGGTTCCCAGTTACACAGCCGTTCCCTTTCTTGTGACAGCACCTGTTATCAATCCCATTGTTCTCTTTGCGACCTATTCTGCCTTTGGCAACTCCTTCCATATCGCCCTATTGCGAGCTCTGGGTTCCATCGTTGTGGCTGTGATACTTGGGATTTTTCTAGGATTTTTCTGGCAAGAACCGATTCAAAAAGAAGATCGGTTGGCTTGTCATGAGCATGATTTTTCTCACTTGAGCTCTGCAAAAAAAGTTTTTCAGGTCTTTGTGCAGGCCATTGATGAATTTTTTGATACGGGGCGTTATTTGGTATTTGGCTGTCTCTTTGCCTCTGTTATACAGGTCTATGTTCCGACACGGATTCTGACCTCTATCAGTGCAACCCCTCTTTTTGCCATCCTGCTCTTGATGATTTTAGCCTTTCTTCTTTCTCTCTGTAGTGAGGCTGATGCTTTTATCGGATCTTCTCTTCTCTCGAGTTTCGGCTTAGCACCAGTTTTGGCCTTTCTCGTAATTGGCCCAATGCTGGATATCAAAAATATTCTCATGATGAAAAATTACTTGAAAGCACGATTTATCAGTCAGTTCATTACGATTGTGACACTCGTTGTCTTAGTATATTCTCTCTTGATTGGAGTCGTCCTATGATTCGATTTTTAGTTTTAGCTGGCTATTTTGAATTGACTATTTATCTCCATCTGTCCGGCAAATTAAACCAGTACATCAACATGCACTATTCCTATCTGGCCTATATTTCCATGGTGCTTTCCTTTATCTTGGCAATCGTCCAGCTGTATATCTGGATGAAGCAAGTCAAAACCCACAGTCATCTGAATAGCCGATTATCTAAAGGAACTAGTATTGCTCTTCTTGCCATTCCTATTGTCGTCGGTTTAACTTTTCCAACTGTTAGCTTGGATTCTCAGACCGTTTCTGCCAAAGGCTACCATTTTCCTTTATCAGAAGGCACGGATCAAGCCATTCAGACCAGTGAAGGAACGACAAGCCAATATTTGAAACCAGATACCAGTTCTTATTTTTCAAAAGCAGCTTATGAAAAGGAAATGCGAACTTCGGCGAATAAATACTTATCCCAAGATAGCATTCAGATTACCAACGAAAACTATATGGAAGTCATGGAAGCCATCTACGACTATCCAGATGAATTTGAGGGCAAGACAGTCCAGTTCACAGGCTTTGTCTATAACGACCCCAGTCATGCCAATAGCCAATTTCTATTCCGCTTCGGCATTATCCATTGTATCGCAGATTCTGGTGTCTATGGATTGCTGACCAAGGGAAATACCCGTCAGTATGAGAATAATACCTGGATAACAGCCAAAGGAAAACTGGTCAATCACTATCATAAAGAACTCAAACAAAACCTCCCAACCTTGGAAATCGATAGTTTTACCAAAGTCGATAAACCAGAGAATCCCTATGTGTATCGCGTGTTTTAAAAAAGCAAGATAAAAACGAACAAGTTCTCTTCTGAATGACAGAAAAAGAGCCTGTTCGTTTTTTGTTATATGAGTAATAATGATTTTTAGATTTAAATCTTATAACATTTTAAGTAATGCAAGTAGCTCATTGAGAATAAGCGAGCCACTCATTAATTAGACTAGCGATTTCTCTAGGGGCTTCAGTATAAAGCTCATGGCCAAAGTTCTCTAAAAGAATAGTATCAAAATAGTCTGGCAATTCTTTTAGGGCTTCCTCTCTCCATGTAGCTTCATTAGGATAGCGAGGACTGATAAACAAGGTATCTCCCACTTCTCTCTTAAAAGCTTGTATTTTCCTCCGTAGGCGGAGTATCGCTTCTATATTTTCATATTTTATAGCTAACTCATATCTATTATACTTAGAATTCCAGTGATATGACTGTCTTACGGCTTTCTCCATATTTTCTGACCAATGCTTTGCTTCAGATTTTTCTTTAGAAATAAGAAGAGCTAAGTCTGAAACGACTTGAGATTTGATATAGTTTTTAGTTTCCTCTAATTCCGCATCTAAAGTTAAAATCTTATCTAAATCTAGATAGCCACCATCCAAAAGAATCAGTTTTTTCACTTCATGAAATTCCGATGCGAGATAACGCGCCAAATCTCCTCCAAGAGAATGACCTATCAGACAGATAGAGTCTCCTTCTACAATCTCATTTTTAAACCATAATTTCAATTCTGTTTCATCTCGAAGATGCTTTTCATATGGACTTAGAAAATAAACCTGCGAATCTAGTTCTTGAAGAAAATCCTTGCTATGATAGATATTGCTTCCCAGACCGCCAATAAAATATTTTTTCATTCTCTACTTAATACTATGCTTATTCATCTTTTGCTCAAAGATAGTCGTGATAATCTGACGCAATTCTTCGCGTTCTTTTTCTGGTATTTCACCACTTGTTTGAGCTGCAGCGTAGAGTTCAGGGTGTTCAATTGAAATGCGTTTAATAGTACGTGTCGTAGCATGTTTTCTGACGAAAAATGGGATTCGCTTAATCAAGTCTTGTGGTACTAGCGCAAGAATCTTTTCAGCAGTTTCCTTGTCACTAATCTTAGACGTCGTAAGCCCCTTCTTAATCATTTCCTGTTCTTTTTCTGTAAAATCTTTTAATTCCATTCGGTCAGTCCTCCTATTTTCTTTAAGTTAAATTATATACCAATTGCAGCAAGACGACAAATAGTCTGCTTGTAAAATCTTCTCTATACTACAATTTTCCTGTCGCTCTTTAATGAAAAATCACAAATCCTTTTGGAGAGATCACAAGCTGATTCTCCAATTCTTGGCAATTGCTTGCTAGTGCTACTGCTTCTTTTTGTAAATGATAATCTTCCTTTGATTGGTTGAAAATCGCTTTGAGGATTCGCCCTTCATATTTCCACTGCAAAGCTACTACATCAGCTTTGATTTCTTGGAGACTATACTTGCCATGCTGAATGGTTGCTGACGCATGTTTGCGAATCTGGATCAATTTCTTCATGAAATTCAGCATATCATTGTCACTTGATACACGTTCCCAAGGCATACAACGTCGACAATCTGGGTCTGGTCCTCCGGTTAAAGCTAACTCGGTTCCGTAATAAATGCAGGGTGTTCCCTTTTGTAAAAAGAGAAAGGCTAGGGCTGATTTAACCAGTTGAGCATCTTCATTTGCCGTCCACAAGATTCGTTCTGTATCATGCGAATCCAAGAGATTAAACATAACCTCTGAAATCTGCTGTTTGTAATACATAGACTGACCATTGATTTCATCGATGAACTGATCAATCTTCTTAATTCCTCGTAAGAAATAGTCCTTGATACTATCAGATAAAGGATAATTCATGACCGCATGGAACTCATCTCCATTTAACCAAGGCTGAGACGTATGCCAGACTTCTCCTAGGATATAAAGATCAGGCTTTTTAGCTAAAACTGCATTACGAAAATCCTTCCAGAACTGATGGTCAATCTCATTAGCCACATCCAAACGCCAAGCATCGATATCAAACTCTTCAATCCAATAAGTCGCAACCTTTAAAAGATAGTCCTTGACCTCTGGATTGGCTGTATTTAGTTTAGGCATATAGTCCTCGAAACCAAAAGCATGATAAGGTAAGTCTCTCTTATTAACTAGCTTTTCAGTTGTCACTGGGAATTGTTGAATATGGAACCAATCCTTATAAGCAGATTGCTCACCATTTTCGACAACATCTTGCCATTGAGGAGATTGCGAACCAATATGGTTAAATACCGCATCCAGCATGATTTTCATGCCACGCTGATGAGCTTGCTCGACCAGCTCCCGGAAGGTCTCCTTGTCTCCAAAATGACGGTCAATTTCAAAATAATCCGTCGTATTGTACTTATGATTGCTCGTGGATTCAAATATAGGACAAAGATAAAGTCCAGTAATCCCCAAGTCTTGCAAATAATCCAGATGGTCAATAATCCCCTGTAAATCACCACCAAAGAAATCATCACTTTTAGGTGTGATAGAGGAATCCCAGTCTAATGTCCCTTCTGGGTTTAATAGAGCATTTCCATTAGCAAATCTCTCAGGAAATATCTGATACCACACCGTATTTGAAACCCAGTCAGGAATCTGGCATGCATCAATCTCATGAAGATAAGGCAACTTAAATCCATTCCCAATAGCATGAAGATTTTCTAGAGAATTTTCCACACACCCTTTATCGCCATACAAAATACTTTGACCTTCTGTATCCTTGAGTTCAAAGAGATACTGGATACGTGCAAAGTCAACGGACACTTCAACCTGCCAATAATCAAAGATGGCGTCAGAAGTTAGCTTGGACATTTCCTTTGTATCCTGATAAAACTCCTCCATAAAGATAAAAGGGTCACCATAATGCAAGGTGATACTCTCAATATCCCCTTTCTTAGTTCGAATCCGAATATGAATCTTCTTATCCTTATAAAGATAGGCATACTCCGACTCAGGCCTATGGTAAATAGCACTTAATTCCATTAATTTGTCTCCTAGTTTACTTTCATCCGTATATAGCGCAAACGTTTTCACAATTGTTAATCTAGTATACTACTTTCGTATTTTATTTGCAAGGAATGTCAGTTCTTAAAAGAACTATCTTTTAAAGTATACAAAAAAGCCTTAAAAAAGGCTTTCTCTATATACTAATCCTCTTTCGGTTTTGAAAATACTTCTACCCGCTGAGCTAGGACTTTGATTGCTACAGGTAGGTTATCCGATTTATCGCCGTCAACATCTGACTCCAATTCACTATCTGAAGAGATCTTAATATTACGCGCTTTGATATACTCGATATTATCATTTGCAACAACATCCCCTTTTAGTAAATCAGGAATAACGGATAATTTAGAGAATATTGAAGCATCTTTCAGAATCAAAATGTTAGCATAGCCATCTTTGTTTTCTTCAAAGATTTTTTTGTCAGCGAAGTAATTTGTCAAGAGAACCAAAACATGGCTAGCTTCACCAACATAATTTCCATTCTCTGTCTCCACCTTAATGTTAAAGACCTGATCCGTCATGACAGACTTCATGGTATTTACAGCATAGGCTAAAATACCGAATTTTGTCTTGTCCTCGATTTCAACATTGTGAATCGCTTCAGGAAGAGAACCGATACTAAAGATATAGCCAAAATAATTGTCATTCGCTTTACCGATATCAATCTTATTGGTTAAGTTGAAATCCAGTTCATCAATCGCGGCATCAATGTCTTGATTGATTTCCAACAGTTTTGTAATGAGGTTACCCGTACCGCCTGGGATTATCCCTAACTTAGGAATGTATTCTCTCTCAGCAATACCCGAAATGACTTCATTGACAGTCCCGTCTCCACCGAAAACAACCACTGCATCAAACTGCTCACGAGAAGCTTCTTCAGCAAAATGTGTTGCATCCAAAGCTTTTTCGGTAATTTTGGTTTCTACGTGCTCAAAGTATTCTTTTGCTTTATTCTCCAGCTTTTCTTTGTAATCCAAGGCCTTCTCGCCACCAGAAGTAGGGTTGATAATTACCATTGCCTTTTTCATTAGTTTCTCCTTAATTTTAAATAGAAATGTTTACATTTCGTCTTATGCAAGTAAATGTAATCCTATTATACAATGAAAATACGGAAAAGAGAAATATGACGTACTGGAGATTAAAATGCTTTTATTCTATTTTCGCATCTAATGACTACATCCTTTAAGGGGTCATCTAAGTAAGAAAATACTTTATCCTTTATCCAACCAGGAATACCATAAGCTGCCTCTGCTATGCTGCCAGTGATTGCTGCGAGTGTATCACTGTCGCCACCAAGTGAGATGGCACTTCTTATCGCATCTTCGAAATCTGTACTCTCAAGAAAGGCGATAATGGCTTGAGGGACAGTTTCCTAACATGTTTCGTTAAAACGATAGTTAGGTCGGATTTCATCTAAAGTTTGAGATAGATTATAGCCGTATGCCTTCTCTATATAATCCTTAATCCGTCTTTTACACTCCCAAGGATTGTCCTTAATTGGTTGCTCGTATTCTCTACAATAACCACGAAAGTAAAAACGACACAGAAAGATAGCATCAGCTGTAGCCATTGCACCTTTGATACCTTCTGGATGATTATGAGTTACCTCTGCAGAAAGACTCGCAAATTCTCTAGATGATGGCCACATTCCGGTTCTAGCATAAAAACTACAGTCCATGGAGAAACACGCATAGCCGAACCATTCCCAAAGCTATTATAAGGCTCACGATTATCGCTGTTTAGCCATGCATTAAAGCGAGCACCATAATCAGCATCAGGATACATTCTACCATATTTCTTCATAGCATCAATGAAGTCGTCTTTTTGTCCCCCATTCATAATCGCATCTGCAACAGCACAGGTCATAACCGTGTCATCTGTAAAAAAGCAATCCTTCCGAAATAAAGGAAAGTCCTTCGTTTTGATATTGTTCCATTCATAAACAGAACCGACAATGTCTCCAATTATTGCTCCTAGCATTATATGCCTCCTTGTATGGTTTTCTTCAATTCTTTACATCAAGCCTTCCAGCTCTTCCTTCACATATCCTTCTACATCCTCAATCTTTACAAATATTGGATCTAAGTGACACAAGAAATGCCAATCTTCGGTACCTCTTTTTCTGTAGACAATCGCTTCCCCGTCTTCACTACCGAAAAATTTTCTGTCAACTTCATTCCCTTTGCTGACTAGGAAATCTTTTGCCTTGCAGAAGTTTGCTTCTCTGACGTCGATATAGGATTTGACTTCATCGTTATTAACGACATAAGCATCTACTTTTGTAGTCCCTTCGATTACTTTATCGGTTTTAACGGACAGATTCGAAATCTCTTTCCAAACAATCTCGACATTTTCTTCAGTATCAAACGAAAATCTAGATAAAGGGACAATATTTCCATTGAAGACAATTTCGATATAATCCGGCAAGTGTTTTGGATTCAAATACTCCACTTCAAACCCATCTTCGTTTTCTAGAGTATATTCAGGAATTTAAGCGACAAAGGCTTTCCCCTCTTCTAAAGTATCAAACGCGACTAAATCCTTCTGATAATCACTTTGATACAATTCCAATATAAGCATTGATCACTCTCCTGAGCTTTTTCGTACTAAACATTTTTATGCTACCGTCAATAAGCCAATCTCTCAATATTAGATTTTAAGGCTATTTTTAAATTTATCGTTGCTCTTGTAAAAATACTGATTTTACTTATGTTACATCTAATCTGTACACTCAGTCTTTGCAAATCTCAATTAGGCTATTTTATAAAACTATTCTCTCACTTAAACATTTTCTAAAAGTAAGATTCTATTTACATTCTCTTGTCCATTCATATTTCGCGTTTTATTTTGAAGAATATCAATATTCTTTATTAATTATATACATTTCAAAAATTTTAACTGAGTTTCCTCTAATTCTCTCGTATATATAAATCTATATCCCATTGACCTAATTCAGCCATTTCTAGAGTAAAATCTATCAAATACACTGGAATTTCATTATACTCATTAATGTTTTTTATTTCTTTTAAATGTTCCTGTGAAACTCCAACAACAATAATATTACATTCCTGCTCGAAATTTTTATACTTATAATCTTCAGCAAAATTTTTACTTGAAAACAGTAAGATCTTATTTGATAATACGCTGTTTTTTTCTATAGGTGTTTTACCATCTGTATTCATTAACATCCAAAAAGGATCTCCTATTGTATTGAAATCAGGTTTTAAGTACCTAGTATATTCAGACATAGCAAAAGTATCAAACTCATCATATTTTATCAATTTAATTCCATTATACTCTGATACCTTACAAGCACCGTTTTGAAATTCACTTTCTGCAGAAATAAATACACCATTAATACCACCAATATGCTTCAGTTTGTAATCGAAATTTCTTAATTCACTAACATTGATTGAGTTTTTCCAATTTTTACATTCTATACCAACTTGATAAAATATACCAAAGTGCTCAAATGAATAAAGAACGTCTATTTCATGAGTCGCACCATCATCACCCACCATCTTAACTTTCGTTTGGATTTCTGCATTTATTCTCTCTTTCTTAGAAAGTAATAAACAAATATTTTCAACTACTTTTTCAAAATCATCACCTTTTCTCATCTATTCACCTCACATATACTTTTCTAATAAGATTATAATCTACAATATACATTTTTACATTATAGTCTATTGTGGAAGAATTTTGTTTACTTGGTCGAACAAGACCGAATTTATATGGCAAGATCCCCTTCTCTGCAAGAGAAATCAAAAATACTAAATGACGTTGTGAAATACCAAATACATTGTACCCATTTTGTTGTTTACAGTGTGCCTCGGCAAGTTTTTTTGATGTAAAAAGTGGCAAAGCATTCTCTTGAATCAAATAATTCCCTGTATTATTTTTTGTTCGTTCATCAATTTGCATCAAAGTCCAAAAAGGATCACCAATATCATTTTCATCAGGTAAAACTTCTCTGATAGATTGCAAAACATTTATTCTCGTTTCTTCCATAGTATCAAAATAAATAGTTTGAATATGTTTATTATTAGCAACATTCAATGCTTCTTCATCTATTTCATCGTTGTAATATAAAACTCCTTTAGGAAAATAACCTAAATCTTTTAAGAGGTTATCGAACTGCCATACATCTTCAGCTTTTACAATTTTGTTATTTATTATTTTTATAACCGTTCTTTCTAAATTATTCATCTGAACAAATTCAATGTATATATCTATTTTGTGTTCAATATTTTTCCCTTTAACTCTAATATTTTTAAAAAGTTTAGGATTGATTAAATTTTCTCTATTTATCCTATACTCGTATAGAGAGAATACTAAATCAATCAGCTCCACTCCATTATTTTTATTGTTTCCGTTATTATCTTTCATTTGATTCTTTTTACAAAAAATATTTTTGAAAAAATTCATTATTATTACTAACCTCCTTGAATATAAACTGGAAATCTTAGAAAATCTCTGTTACCACATTGTTTTTTCTCCGACAGTTATCGTATAATCAGTTATTAAACTATTCTTATCAATTCTCTCCTCTTAATCAAGACTGCACCTTCACATGAGATTTTAGACTATTTGAAAAATTATAGATTTATTCAAAATCCATTGATTTTTCAAATCTTACAACATTTCTATTGTTTCAAGACTATTTTTTTCAATCTTAGTAAGTGAAATCCAACACATCAACGCAACATATTAAACATTCGCAGTCATCAGGAAAATATCCACATCCTTTTTAACGATAGCATAAGGTTACCATTAAAAAGTGATACCTCGACAACCTGGGATTATACTTAGATGAAATCCACTCTTTCTTTGATAGACAGGTTATGTGCTCTGTGCGAAGGACTCCTTCCAATGCACATGGCACGTTCTTTATAACGAAACCACATTATTCCTGAACTCTATTCGATTTTTTATTGCCGTTAAAATAACCTCACCACAATTTTTCCAGATTTAAGTCATCAAATCCATGTCTCATCATCTCACGAACGGCTTCTGGTGTATGCACCTGACCCCAATACGGAACCCCTATCCAGTAACCAATCTCCGCCTCAGTTTAAGGAGTCCCTATACCACTTTCAGAGCCAATCTTCAATCCAATACTACCCACTGGCTGCATAGTTTCTTTAAAACTTCGTCATATGTCTCAGGTGCTGAAAGCACACTTTTTATAATCTCCTTGCTGTTTTCAACACTGGTATGTACCGGCCATCCTATAATCGGACCAACCTCTGGATGACTGGCATATTGAAATAAATCATTGGCATCTTTTTCTTCCCATGGGCGAAGAATCAGCCTTTCTGTTTCTAACATCATTTTTTCTCCTTAAATTCCAACTGTTTATAAAATTGCTCAAGATGAAGGTTTTCACGATTTGATTCTTTTTATAAACGTTTATGCTTCAATGTGTGGTGCTAGCGAACTTCCAAATTATACAACGTAAGTATATACTATCTTGTACCAAACGCCCTATTTAAAATAAATGTGTAAAATTATTTATTACTAATATAGTTAATCATTTACTCCAATAACACTAGGCTCTGTATAAACTAAAAATACAAAGTTACCAGTAGTACCTTTTCTCACTTAGATATTGTTCTTTTTGCTCTCTAGAATTTTCATGATTTCTATTTCCTAGTAATTCATCTGTTGAAGAAACTATTGGGTCTATCCAGTCAGCTTTGGATCTAATCCAGTCAATTTCTTCTTTACTAAGTTTTCCTGCTATCTCTAGTTTATCAGCCATCAATCTTAAATCATTTGCTGTTTGAAAATCTTCTAGCATATTCAAAAGAGATATTGTCCGCTTCTTCTCTTCTTCGATTCTATTTTGTAATTTTCTTTTTCGCTCTTGTTCTTCTTCGTATAGTCTTTCACTCTCTTCACGTTCAAGTCGTAAGTTCTTAACTTTATAATACTCTTGGTAAATTAAAACAATTATTTCTGGTATTGATTGTTCAAGTGTGAATTCTTTAGTATCTTTAATGTATTTACCATCTATTATCTTAAATCGAAATTTTCCATTTGGAATATAGTCATACTTCTTTATTCTTGGTTTAAAAGCATATCTATTAAACTTAATGCTATCATTGTACTCTGCTAGTTCTTTAGCTTCTTCTTTTGTTAATTCATGAGTTACTTTGTCTGTTGATTCTATAACTTCAAAACGAACAATATCCTTTTCAATTTGAATATCCCAATTTGAAGTTACATTATCGCCGATTTTTTCAATAACAGTAACTAGTGTATCTAAAAAGCGATATAAACGTGGAAGAGAATTTAGTGAAATACTTTTTACAAATTTAGGTTCTTTTAAATCATTATATCTGTGCCTAGAATCAAAGTAAGGATAAGAAGCTGCTTTTTCCCTCTTATTCCACTCTGTAATTTTATCTCTTAGATTAGCTACAGATTTATGTAATCTCTTATTTGGAGCCTGGTTTAGATTTGAAACTGCTTCAATAATACGCTCTATTTTATCATCCTCTATAAATGATAATGAACTTCTTATACTAGTTGTATCAAGTTTAACAGTATCTTTATTTTTATCTTCCGAAGTCTCATCTTTATGTTTAGCAAGTTTTATTCTATTGTTCTTTAGACTTTTTCTATCAATATTAACTTCATTTACGTCATTTTGTGGTAATGGAACAATAAGCTCACTTAAATCTTGTCCAGTATTCTTACGATACCAATAACTACCATTTGGAATTGGGATTTCAAATTCTTTGCATTTCTTAAGTAAGTCTGAATAGCTTAAATCATATTTCAATGAAACTTGTTTTGCACTTATCTCCCAGATTTCTTCATAGAGTTCTTCTCTAGAAAAGGTCTTTATCATCTTCATTTGAAACACCTTTACCCTTATATTTTACATCACCGTTTTTATATTTACCAAGCGAAAACGCAAATTCAAAAACCTCTAATTCTTCACTTCTGCATTTTCGCTTAATATAAAAAGTAAATCTTGTTTTAATCCGTTAAATTCCTCTATGATTTTATCTAAACTAGTTTCAATATTTTCAACACGGATTTCTGATAGCTTACCGTGATTGTATGAAATCATTCTTTCAGCGATAATATGATATGACCAACTCTCAGTGAAACGTCTATCTCTTTCTTCGTTATGAATAGCAAAACCAATTGGAAGTAGATTATTTCTAAGACCTATAGCAACTGCTTGTGAACTAATACCTAAATAATCACCTGCAATTTTTAATGTGATTTTATTTAATTTTCTAATATCTTCGTCGGTATATTTCGACATGTTAGTACTCTTTTTTTATAATTCAAGTTGATGATTTAATAATCATGTCAATTGTTTTCATACTTTCTACTTTCTAAACAATTTTCAAATATATAGCGTTTTCATTATTTTCTTATTCTATTATATCATTATTCAAAATAAAAAACTGCAACTTACTCGTTGCAGTTAAACACAGATTTACTTCTGTTCCTTTTAGAAACTTATATTTCCATTTTCATGCATAGTAAAAACATCGTTTTTTTCAAAATAAGGTTTTACCATTTCTTTCCATCTAGCTTTATGAAAATTGATTGAGTTTAAAGGAGATAGGCCATAATTTCCTAATGCATAACCATCATTTACTTCAACAACAAGTGTCTTGCCATCACTAGTAACACCGATATCTAGTCCATAAGCTATTGGCGCATCTTTCCAACATGATATGGCTTCATCAATTACACTAGGATCAAATAATGCATGGTAATCACCTGTATAGGGTCGAACATCTAATACGCGACCATCTAACACAAAACAACGCCATTCAGCTATGAATTCTACAACCTCACTAATCCATATAGGATAATCGAAAGGTAGACCAATACCTATTAAATCATGGGTTCCATTAACAACTCTTCCAGTAAAGACTTTTGAACCAGCTTTAGGCTTAATAAATTTTCCCCAATTATCAGGTATATTCACAATCTCTCCTAAAATACCAGCATAAATCTTTCGACCATAAAACTCTTTAAGCTCAATAGGATAGTCATAAACCGGAACATTTAACCCCATCATTTTTAGTAATGCTCTAGTCTCCGTTATATAGTCTACAACTGTATCATCACTTGTTAACTGTTTTATTTCAGAAAAAGATTGATATAAAATAACTTCTTCTCCTTGTAAGTAGGCACCTACTTGAGCATTGTACTTATTAATTGAAACTTCACTTGGTAGTTTGCTTTGTCTAATATAAACAACCATTTCATCACTCCTATATCACTAGTGTTACACCTATTTGTAAAAAAAATAATAGCATTTTCGCTGTTATTTTTTTGAGTAAATAGCTCCCATAATATCATCGAAATAATCAACGGTATTTAGGAGTAATTCAATAACTTGGGACTTTGTTAGTCGCATTCCTCTTCTATCTCTAGCATCTTCTACTAAATTTTCAAGTTTCTCTAAATTTTTATCATCCAAGCTAATCATTATTCTATTTTTATCTGTTGCCATTTTCTTCACCTCAAGTCAATTCTATCACAGGTATAACACTTATGTCAACTGATTTTTATAATACATTAGTTTAAAAGTGGGGAGGTTTTTTAACACAGTAACTTTAAATCTTTGGTATTAAAAAATTTCCACAGTATTTATAGAAATAAAATCTATCTCAAATAAGTTATCAGGTCTAGTATAAATTATGAGCGGATACTCTAATACGTCCCCTCTAAACAAGAAAACGGCTTACACTCAAGGGTTCTCTTAACCCCCTTTGTTACAAGGATTTGACGATTTTACTAGCAAATCTACATGCTGATAAGGAACTTTGGTTGACTATTGAATTTCTCCAACCTCTTCTTTAACATATCCCTCTACATCTTCAATCTCTAAAAATATTGGGTCTAAGTAACACAAGAAATGCCAATCTTCTGCACCTTTTTTTCTGTAGAGAATCGCTTCACCGTCTTCACTTCTGAAAAAGCTTCTGTCTACTTCATATCCACTGCATTCTAGAAAGTCTTTTGCCTGCCGATAGTTCGCTTCTCTTGCTTCCACTTAGGTTTTAACTTCATCGTTGTTAACAACATAGGCATCGATTTTGGAATAGCCTTCAATTACTTTTTCGCTTGGTTCGGATAGATTCGAGATTTCTTTCCAAATAATGTCAACATTTTCCTCAGGATCAAACATAAATTTAGACAAAGGTACAATGTTTCCGTTATAGATAATTTCCAGATAGTCTGGTAGATTTGTAGGATTAAAAAACTCTACTTCAAATCCATCTTCTGTTTCTAAAGTATATCCAGGGATTTGAGCTACAAAAGTTTTCCCCTCTTTTATTGAATCAAACGCGACTATATCTTTAGAATAATCATTTTGGTACAATTCCAATATAACCATCGATAATCTTTCTATTTTCATCATTAGGCTAATGTAAATAAGCACGTCACCTGATCAGTTCAGGCTTTCTGTATCATCTCATCATATTCCCTCCTCATTCTCCGAGTCCTATCCCATGGGCGGAGCATCTGCTTCTACTTCGCTGATGCTTCAGCTCGTACAAGCAGTGATACCGCCTCAACGTGATGCGTTTGTGGGACTCAAAAGGTTTGGGTGAACCTTTTGAGGATTAGCTACGTTTCACTAACAAGCTTACACACTCGACATGTGCTGAGAGCTTTCTTCTATACTAATAGACGAAAGGGTGTGAAAATGATTTTTAAATGATACTGTGGAACGGAACAGTAGCCCTAGTATTGACTACTGTCGTTTCTATTCATATTGGCTATTCTAGGACTGAGATGAAAAAATCTATAAATGCTCAGAATAAAATTGAACCCGCAAATCTCCCCAAAACAATGGTGAGTCATGTACTTGTATTATTCCGAAAAAATACACCTCTGGTGCAGTGAGACAAATTGGTGTATCTTATAGTGGCTTCGTAGATGAAAGCTATACTCTACTATCACTCTTTGATGATGTAGAACAAATTGAAAAAGATAATAGACTTCAGACAGCTATTGATGTTGTCAGAGAACAGTTTGGTTTTTTAGCCATACAAAAAGGAACCGTCCTAACTGAAGGTTCCAGAAATATTGAACGCAGTAAACTTATCGGTGGTCATTCCGCGGGTGGATTGGAGGGATTAAAATGAAACAAGAAAAAAATACAGTACAATTTTCAGAAATCCGTAGCAAAGGATGTAATGATATTGAAATGCTTGAAAGATTTTTACATGGAATCGTTGAAACAGCAACTTCAAAACTTCGTCAGAGAAAACTCAAAACAACTGAAATATCGATACGACTAGTACATGCTAAATCTGAAAACCGATTACCATTGGAATTTACATTTAGCATTAAGCCAACAAGCTCATCTGTGATAATCTATACTGAGGTAATCAATCGCTTTAAAGAATGTTACACAGGTGGGGGAATTCAAGGTTTTACGATTCAATTTGATAAAAATACCCTTGCCTCTGCATAGAAAGGATTTGATATGATTGACCGTTCATATTTACCATTTCAATCAGCAAGAGAGTACCAGGATACAAAGATGCAAAAATGGATGGGCTTTTTCCTATCTGAACATGCATCAGCACTCTCTGATGATACAAACAAAGTAACGTACATGTCTGACTTATCACTAGAGAAGAAATTATTACTCCTCAGTCAAGTATACGCCGGGCAGCTACGCACACGCATTCAAGTGATTGAAAAAAACAAGCGTGTTTCCTACACTGGAACAATACCAAGTCTGACCAAAGATTTCATTTTGATAAAAACTACAACAGGTCACATCAATTTGAAATTAAAAGACATTATTAGTATTGAACTTGTCGAGGAGGTGCTCTATGAATCAGCTTGAGTTTCAGCGTAATCACCTACAAATGGACTATTATAGCGAGAGCTACCAAGATTTTGAACGTGACTTCTACCGCTACTCTAACATGAATATTCCATTGACCTTCCTAACTGATGATATCCTAAAAACAATGGCGACTTCACGTAAGAATTACTTTGTCCTCAATAAGGAAAAGTCCAGAGATAACCGCGATCACTTCTTCATATTTGAAGTAAGTACCGTAGATGAGAATCCGCTAATCTATCATTATACATATAAGAAAACTACAATATATTTAGCAGAAAAATAGGAGCAGTTCAATTGACTGTTCCTATTTTTAATATTCATAAAATCTAAAGTCTTTATACTCTTTAACAATGGAGTCGCCAACCAGAACAGACTATACTGACCAGCGACTACCTTAAATTTAATGTTTCAGATTTATTTTCTTATCTCTAATTTCATAAACTACATCTGCTACATTTTCGAGTAATCGTTTATCGTGGGTGATAAACACGATAGTTCCGGTGTACTCCTTCATTAGTATTTCCAAAGCCTCTAAACTTGGTATGTCAAGGAAGTTACTGGGTTCATCCATTATTAGGATGTTATATCTACCCATGAGCATTTTAGCAAGCAACAATTTTATAATTTCTCCACCGCTTAAAACAGATAAACTTTTTCCAATATCGTTCTGTTTGAACCCCATAGATGCTAGCACTGAACGAATTTCTGATATATTGTAGTCACAATCCTTCTGCATAAACTCCATAACATTCTGATTACTGTTGTACTTGTAACCATTCTGTGCAAAGTAACCTATTTTTGCCTTAGGCGAAATAGAAATTCCTTCTTCATGGTTTAAGATCATTTGGATTAAAGTTGTTTTTCCGATTCCATTACCACCAGTTAACGCCACTTTTGCTCCTAACGGAATTTGAAAAGATGCATTTTCAAACAGAGCCTTATCCCCAAATACTTTATTAATTTCTGCACCGACTATAGGGTATGGATTATGGAGCTCCAATGCTTTACTTTGCCTGAAACGAATTCTGCGAATGCCTTCCGGAGCTTCTACTTTTCCTAAGGCCGCAATCCTGTGCTCTAGGGTTTTAGCAGCATTATACATCTTTTTTTCCTTACTTCCTATTGATTTTTGATGAGCTAAACGCCCTCCGTCTTCAGTACTTTTTTTCTTTGAAGAACCTTTTGCCTTCTGTTCTATTTTACGAGCCTGTTTTCGCTTTTCCTCCGCAGCCCTTTCCAATCGGGCACGTTCCGCAATAAATTGTTCGTATTCTGCAGCTTGGCTCTTACGTTCTTCCTCTTTCTGACGAAGATAATCAGAATAGTTTCCCCAATACTCAGTGATTTTGCCATCTTTCAGTTCCCATATTTTATCTACTATTTCATCAAGAAAATAGCGGTCATGGCTAATAACTAACAGTGCACCTGTAAAATATTTTAGCTGTCCTATTAGAAAATCAATTCCTTCACGGTCTAAATGGCTCGTAGGTTCATCCGCTAAAATACCATGAACCTGTGCCGATAAGGCCTGTGCTATTTTAAGCCTTGTTTCTTCACCACCGCTCATAGTCTGTATATTTAATTGCTCAACACCTAGCTTGCCTACAAGTGCAAAATCTTTTTCCTCCTGCAGAGTTACTTCGTCCAACTGGGGAATATAGGCAAGTTCACCCAGACGATTCATTTTACATCCTGGGGGAGTTAATTCTCCTAAAAGTACCCTGAGTAAAGTGCTTTTTCCAGCACCATTTGCTCCTACTAAACCAATACGGTCATAATCATATACTTCTAATTCATTTATATCTAAAACATCGCGTCCTTTGAATTCCACACGAATGTCTTTTGCTTTTAATATTAATTCCATAACATTTCCTCCAATATTGTTTATTTTAAATCTAATTTTCTAACCTCAGTTATCATTTGGCAAACTATAGCAATGCCAATAATTAAAATACCTGATAGTAAAAACCAATGATTTACACCGATTTTATCAGCAAAGAATCCAGAAAGAATTAACCCAATTGGCATAGCAAGTGACATGATACTTCCGATCAAAGAAAATACACGTCCTAAATATTCAGGCTTAATTTTCTCCTGAAAAAGAGCTGTTTGCACACCGCTATAAAATGGCACCGAAAGCCCCATTATTGCACAGCAAACTACGAATATTACAAATCCATTTGGAGGAAGTATTCCCGAAACGGCTAAACTGGTCCCCATTATAAAAAATGAACTTGTTATTAGTAATACATGCTTTTCGAAGCCCCCTAATCTTCCTAATAATAAGCCTCCTGCTAGCATCCCAAATGCAAAGGAAATTTCCGTAATAGAAATATGCACAGGCGTTCCATTAAAGTGTTCCATGCTTATTAAAGGAAATAGTGCATTGATTGGCATATAAACAAAAGTATATAGTGTTCCTAAGAGTAATAAGGCAAACAATCCTTTGTTTTGTCTCAGAACCACAACTCCTTCTTTCATCTCCCTTATGAAATTTGGTTCTAAACTTTGCACTTGATTACCCAGCTTAGGTATACGTACAATTGCTACCGTAATAGATGCAATCACAGCACCCAATACGTCGATGGCAATAATAGCATTTAAATCCCAAACGGAGTATAAGAGTGCTGCAACTGCCGGACTAACAATATAGCTTATAGACTGCAAAGACTGACTATAGCCTGCGCATTTCGTTAGCTGTTCTTCTGGTACTAAAAGTGGTGTAACCGCATTGAGTGCTGGGGTATGAAAAGCTGTTCCAATGCTACGGATAAACAATACTATCATAATCATCCAGACAGGTAGCTCCATACAGAATGCAACAATAGCAAGCACTGCACCAGCTGCTGCGATAATTAAATCGGCACCAATCATTATCTTCTTCCTATCATGACGATCCACTAGCACACCAATGGCAGGTCCCAAAATCGCATAGGGTAAAAAACCTACTAATGAAGCCATAGACAAGACCATCGCAGATCCTGTTTTTTCTGTAAGGTAAAAAATAATCGCCATTTGCAGGATGGCACTAGTGATTAATGATACTGCTTGCCCTGCCCATATTGCATAAAATTTTCGTTTCCAATTGTTGTATTTTTCCATTTATATTATCTCCTGCATATTATTTTGCTTGAATTTCTATTTTGAATAGCATTCTAGGCAATAAAAAATGCAGGCCAAACCCCACAATGTGGCTTTTGGTCTGCATACATACAATTTGGAAACATTCATATTAAAGACATAGTTAAATAAAGGTATAGTTAAATAACCAATATCCTCACCGTAACTAATGAATGCTCAATATCGTATAAATAAGCACAACAAAAAAGCCTATCATCGGGTATAGATTCTGCTTTTTTTATTGCCAGCTTATCTTAAACGCATTGAGGCTGTCATAGTTTCGGTTCCTCCTACATCTTTGTTTATATCAATTTATAGTATAACACAACAAGATGATATGTTCAATATAAAAGTTATGGAATGAGACTCATACTTCCAATTCGATGCCAGATTTAAAGGATATGACGAAGTTTTCTTCATAGACTGTAACGCTCTGGATTATCTTCCTTAGTAGCAAGCGATTAGCTTTCACAAAATCTTCTGTTTGTAGTTTTAAAAATTCATCAGGATTTTCTAACTCAACCTCAAAATATTTCATTTTACATTCCCTCATTTCATTTATTGATAAATTGAGTTTGCAAAAAAGAGTGGACAATTTTTGTCTACTCTTAACCTTTAAAATAGTTTTTTTTAATCGATTTGAAGTTGCCTAAATTATTACTTATTCGGTAAAATGAAGTATTGCTTTCAACAGATTTCCTTCAACTACACTTCACTTGATTCAAACAAGGTGGGTACATTTCTATTCCCACAAACTCCTTGTCAATGGAAACAAACACGTACCCACAGGGTAAATGGAAATAGAAACTGATAATTTCTAGCTATCACTTCTACTCATTCCAAAAATTTTCTCACTCTGATACTTACCCACCATAAAGCAAAAAGCCTTGCAATCAAGGCTTTCATTATCCCTTTCGTTCAAAGGTTTCTAAGCTTTTACGAGCAGAGCGACACACTCAGCGGTTCGCTATCTCCGTTCTGTCTGCGTGCTAGCACTTGTCAATCACGGACAGCTATCGCATGGGCGGAAGTAAATGCTAATCTTCGTCGTTTTACTCCTTGACTAGCAAACTTACCGCCTCAACATGATGCGTTTGAGGAAATAAATCCACTGGCTGAACTTTCTTCAACTCATATCCCAATTCTTGGTAGAGTTTGATATCACGCGCCATGGTGGCGACATTACATGAGATATAGGCGATGCGGTCGGCTCCTGTTTGGCTACTTGCCTTGATAAAGCTTTCTGTGAGTCCTTTTCTTGGTGGGTCCACTAGTATAAGGCTTGGTTGAATTCCATCTTTAAGCCAATTTTTCATAGCATTTTCAGCTGTGTCACAAACATAGTGGGCATTTGAAATATTGTTTAGCTGAGCATTCTTTTTGCTATTCTCAACCGCTTCTGGAATCACTTCGACACCATAGACTTCCTTGACATGTTTCGCAACAGAAAGACCAATCGTCCCGATACCAGAATAGGCATCAATGATCACATCGTCTTCTTTTAATGCAGCAAAGTCAATGGCTGTTTGATAAAGCTTCTCTGCCATTTGAGTATTGACTTGGTAAAAAGCGGGTCCAGCGATTTGGTAGTCATTTCCCAACATCTGGTCAGTGATAAAATCTTGTCCATAAAGTGTGCGCCATTCCTTACCAAAAATCGCATTGGTATTTTGGTCGTTGATATTTTGCACAACAGACACAATCTCTGGAAACTGCTTGATTAATTGTTCAATCAATTGTTCCACACGGAAAACTTTAGGACGAGTTGTTACCAAAATGACCATGATTTGTCCAGAATAGTGTCCACGACGCACCACAAGATTTCGAATCAAGCCAGATTGTTCCTTTTCATCATAAGGTTTCAAATCATAACGACGGAGCAAATCGCGTAGGGCTACAACTACCTCATCAATCACAGGATCTTGGATAAAGAAATCTTCTAGAGGCATGAGGACATGGGAATTCTTACGGAAAAAGCCAGTTTCCAAAACACCATTCACTCGACGAACAGGGACCTGCGCCTTATTGCGGTACTTGACTGGATTTTTCATACCCAAAGTTTCAGCAACTTCTACATCTGCAATTCCAGCAATCTTGTAGAGACTGTCCTTGACCTGCTTGGTTTTAAACTTGAGCTGTTCTGGATAGGCAAGGTGTCCTAAATCCGCGATTCCTGAACGCAGGTAATCCAAATCTACGTCTTGGTTACGGTGTGGTGATTGGACAAGGTATTCTTCTACTTTTCCAAAACCAATCTTTTTATTGACCTTGAGGACACGCATGAGGATTTTTTCACTTGGTAAAGCATTCTCTACAAAAAAGACCAAACCATCCACCTTGGCCACTCCTGCACCTTCGTGGGTCAAGTCAACAATTTCAACTTCTACAATATCATTTTTCTTTAACATTCTCTTCTCTTTCTATTGGCCGACAAAAAAGACGGCAACGTTACGGTTACCATCTATTATACCATGAAATTTCTTAAGAACCAAAACTCTTGAAGAAGTTGGCAATGGCTTGCCAGAGGGAACTTAAGAAGTTACCCCCGTCTTCTAGCGCCTTATCAGCATCAAAGTTAAGGTTGATATTTTTAAAACTGTCGCCAGCTTGTGATACGATACTTTGTTTAAGGTCATTTAAGGTTTTAGTGAAGTCTGCATTGCTGAGGATATCACTCTTTGAGAGATTCAAAGCAAAATTAATGATAATATTAATCTGGTTTCCTGTTATAACCTGATCAAGTTTGTAATTTTTTAAGGTATCTTCAACAATTTTACGGACATCTTCCTCTGTCAGATTTCCCTTGCTTTCTTTAGCCTTGGAGAGTCCTGACTTGATATCGGCTAGGGCAACGTTCAATTTATTAGCATCATAGCCAGTTTTGTCCTTATTTTCAGCATTGATATCTGACAAAGCCTTCAACTCTTCTTGAGCCAAATCTTTATTGGCTTGCGGTACCTTGGCTCCATTAGCCTCTAGCGAATAATAAATCCCTGCTAAAGCACTTTCTCCTGTAACTGGAATGGGGGCTGCTACAGTGATTTTGGCGTGTTCCACACCCAAAGTTACGGCTGCATTTCGGTACATATCCTGAGTTACCTTAGTGATGTTTTCAGGTGTTTCAATCTTGACCTCAAGTGGCGATTTGTCCCCTAGCTTTTGAATCTTGGCTGATGAATACAATTGTAAGCTAGAGTCATTGGCCACATTCATAATCTTAGAATAGACATCAGGTGTCATGGTCTTGAGTTCTTTGGTGTCTGTTGAGGCATTGTAGCCTAGTTTTTTAAGGGTTTGATTTTTTTGTTCTTCAGACAATGATGAACCTAGGACATATTCAGGTTGGACATAGGTTTCATCGATGACTTTTTGAACATCTGTTGCTGCATGGACACTATTCATAGCTGTTACTGCCCACAAGACCGCAGCACTGGTCAGAAAGAGTTTCTTTCTCATAGGGAATTCCCTCCTTTACCTTTCTAGAGTAATATATCTATCTTAAAGAAAACTTATAACAAAAACACCTGGGCTAGCCAGATGTCGAAAAGAGAGTGAAACATTTGATGATGTAAAGGTTGAGTTGCACCTGTCTAGAATAGTAATAGTTTCCTCCATTTACATAGAGTTCGGCACCGTGAAAAATAGAAATGGGGTGCATATAACTATAAGTCTTTCCAGTGGTATTACCCAGCAAGGGAGCAACAGTATCACGAGAGTACTGTTTGGCCAGAGCTAAGGTGTTTTCCTTGCCATTTTGGGCGATAAAATCGATATAGGCAGGTCCAAAATTATAGGCTTGAACAGCCGTCCAGACATCTACCCCCTTCTTCTGGGCCAGATAGAGATTGTCTGTCAGAGTTTGAACGCCTTGCCGAATGCTAGAGGCATTATCATTGATGGTATTGGTAGCGCCACTAGCAGACTCACTAGACTGCATAACATCGCCTTCTTTTCCTTTTGTTTCGGTATAAATCATAGCGAGCACAAGCTCTTCGTTTGCTGGGGTGTCTTTTTCACTCAAGATTTCTCGCACCATGGGTTGATAGGTCATGACTTGCTTGACATCTTGGTGAACGCGGTAAGCTTTATATCCAGCAAAAAGGAAGACTGCTAGTACAAGCACTCTTCGAATTCGTTTAAACATTATTTACTTTGGATATCCTCGATATTTTTGATTAAGATAGAGTAGGTTCCATTGTCGTTTTGGATAAACTCAACAGACTCGGCGTCTTGATAGACGTTATGGGGAACGATAAGCTCAATTCCATTTGACAAGGAAAGTTTTTGGTTTTCAAATTTTTTAAGCTGACGACTGGCATCAATTTCATCAAATTGAACAGGCTCTGGTACAGCTTCCTTGACTTGATCAATAAAGCTCAAACGAGCCGTCAGATTATTGTCAAAAAGGTCGTTGGCCAATTTTTCAGGTGACAATTCATTACTTTCTTCTAGATTATTGAAAATCGCTGATTTGACCTTAGATTGAAATTGAAAATCATCTGTGTTAAAAGTCTCAGCAATGCGCTGGGCCGTTTTTTCCAGTTCTTTGATAGATTTCTTAGGTGAAATTTTAGGGGCGACGGCTAGGAGATTATCTGAAAAATAATTCAAAAAAGTCCCGTTATACTTGATTCGTTTTTCAATCAGATGGTACTTGCGACTCTGAAGATTGACCACCAAGGATTCGTCAGCACCCGTTCCAAATCCAGGCAGGTTATTCTGAGTTATCTTGATTGGATTCTCAACTTCTCCTCCGAGGTGAGTCAAAGTCTCCCGCAGGGCAATTCGCAAGAAAGCGAAATGTTCTACACCTTCTTTAGAAAATTGCACAAAAATCAAGTCATTGGTCTTAAGATTTTCTGAAATGCTGAACTCCTCTTTCCAGAGATTAGCCAGTGTCACTGATGTCTCCAATAAATCGTCTGTGATGTGATTGAAGAAGGGATTTTCTTCTTCGAAAATCCCAGTCTTGGCTTCATCTGAATACACACGTTCAATTTTTTTACGCAGGTATTCTTCGATTTTTGGAGTGATATTGAGAAACTTATCCGCTAGGAACAGCTCGGTATCATCCGGACTGAACTGATGAATAATAGCTTTCTTAATATAAATGTCCATAAAAGTATTAGTCCTCGTATAATGGGAAGGCATCTGTTAATTCTTTAACTGCACTTCTCACTTCTTCTAAGACAGCTTCATTTTCTGCATTCTTTAGGGTTTTAATGATGAGCTCAGCCACTTTGCGACTTTCTTCTTCACCAAATCCA
The DNA here is from genome assembly GCF_047464035.1 of Streptococcus mitis. Classification (GTDB taxonomy): domain Bacteria; phylum Bacillota; class Bacilli; order Lactobacillales; family Streptococcaceae; genus Streptococcus; species Streptococcus mitis_DX. The sequence goes on along the minus strand of NZ_JASHCQ010000009.1, from coordinate 28,205 downwards.
CGTGCAGTAATGGCTGCTGCTCCGATACGAATACCACTTGTCTTGAATGGTGACAAGCTTTCGTAAGGGATTGAGTTTCTATTTAGAGTAATATTGACTTCATCCAGCAAGTTTTGAGCAACTTTTCCGTTTTCTACAACCTTGGTTACATCAACTAGGAAAAGGTGGTTTTCAGTTCCACCAGAAATGATACGGAAATCAGGGTCTTGCAAGAAGACATCTGCCATAGCCTTACTGTTTTTGATAACATTAGCAGCATATTCCTTGAAGGCTGGATCCAAAACTTCTTTGAAAGAAACTGCCTTAGCTGCAACAACATGTTCCAAAGGACCGCCCTGAATACCTGGGAAAATTGCTGAATTGATTTTCTTAGCTAGTTCTTCATCATTAGTCAAAATCAAACCACCACGTGGACCACGAAGGGTTTTGTGGGTCGTTGTTGTCGTGATATGAGCGTATGGCACTGGACTTGGGTGTAGACCAGCTGCAACCAAACCAGCGATATGAGCCATATCGACCATGAGCTTAGCCCCAACAGCATCTGCGATTTCACGGAATTTTGAGAAGTCGATAATTTGAGAATAGGCTGAAGCACCTGCTACGATCAATTTTGGTTTTACTTCTTGGGCTTGTTTCAAGATAGCATCAAAATCCAAGAGTTCCGTTTCAGGATCAACACTATAAGAAACAAAGTTGTAGGTTTGACCTGAGAAGCTAACAGGAGCCCCATGAGTCAAGTGACCACCTGCAGCCAAATCCATTCCCATAACCGTATCGCCAGGCTCAATCAAGGCCATGTAAGCCGCACAGTTGGCTTGGCTTCCTGAGTGAGGTTGGACGTTGGCGAATTTAGCACCGAAAATTTCTTTTGCGCGTTCAATGGCTAGAGATTCCACCACGTCTACTACATCTGTTCCACCATAATAACGGCGACCTGGGTAGCCTTCGGCGTATTTATTCGTCAAGATAGACCCTTGAGCTGCCATAACAGCCTTGGAAACTACGTTTTCCGAAGCAATCAACTCAATGTTGTTTTGTTGGCGTTCTTCTTCTTTGGCAATAGCATTCCAGAGATCAGCATCATATGCTTTAAAATCGTCTTTGTCAAAAATCATAGGTCTTCTCCTTTATAGTGTGACTGGTCCTTTAGTTTGTTTTACAATAAGAAAATAAACTAAAAGATGCGAATAAACCGTTTCTGCACTTTATCACAAGTATAACCAACTTTTTCATAAAATGCATGAGCAGCCAGACGATGATCGGCAGAGTTTAAGCGGATAAACCCATAGCCGCGTCTTTTTGCTTCTTGCTCCAACCCTTGCAATAAGCTTTTACCAATACCTTGCCCTTGCGCTTGAGGTGAAACTGCTAAGGCTAAAATATTAAATCCTGCTTTAGAATAAAGTGATTCATAGACCTCAGCGTGGACATATCCAAGCAAGGCATGACTGTCTTCATCCTCATAGCCAAGTAGGAAATGATGTGAATCCTGAGATAATATAGTTAGTTGACTAGCTGTGTCCTCTGGACTAAAAGAATAGCCCAAAGCCTCTTGGTTGATGTTACAAATAGCTTTCACATCTGTTTCTCTTAAATTTCTTAGCATTTTAAGCCTCCTCAAAAGAAATCTCTGGCAACCGAGCAAGAATATCTTCTCGCTTAATGGCCCCTTGGCGTAAGATTTTCACCTTGTCTCCAGACAAATCCAAAATAGTTGAATCCTGTCCAGTTAGAAAAGCATCGTCTTCCAGACCCAAAACCTCTTGGTCAAAATCCTCTAGAATTTGCTTAAATGTCACTCCACTTGCCTGACCTGAAATATTGGCAGACGGTCCAATCAAGGGCCCCGTCTCTCGAATCAAATCAAGGGTAATGGGATGACTGGGCATCCGAAATCCAACAGTTGCAAGGCCAGAATTGACCCAATAGGGAACTCGGTCATTGGCTTCAAGGATAATGGTCAAGGGACCTGGTAAAAAGGTCTCTACAAGTTTTTGTAGATAAGTTGGCTGATTCTTTGAAAAGTTCAAGATATCCTCTAAAGAGGCGATATTGAGATTAAGCGCCTTGTCTCTTGGACGACGTTTGAGCTGGTATACATGATTAACTGCTTTTTCGTCTAGAGCTTTGGCAAAGAGACCATAAACTGTCTCGGTAGGTAAAACAACCGCCCCACCCTTTCCCAACTCTTGTCTAATCCTGTCCATCATCAACTACGACCATCCTATCTTGACCAAATTGGTCCTTGAGTGTTCGAACTCGCTGTTCAGGAAGATGTTTCCTAAAAAGTTCAGGAACACTTTGACCTTGCTTGTATCCAATTTCAAGGTAAATCTTACCACCATCTTTGAGATAGTCTTTTGCATCTTCCGCAATTCTACGGTAAATAGCTAGGCCATCCTCGTCTGCAAAGAGAGCTAGATGAGGTTCTGAATGCAAAACATTCAAGCCGACCTCTGACGCATCTTCACGAGAGATATAGGGTGGATTGGAAACAATTATATCATATTTTTCAGAAATTTCTGTAAAACAGTCAGATTTTTTTAAAAATATTTGAAGATTTTGATTTTTAGCATTTTCGCTAGCTAAATCTAAAGCATTTTGGGAAATATCTGCTGCTGTCACCGACCAAGCTGGTCTGTTTTTTGCTAAGGAGAGAGCAATAGCTCCACTACCTGTTCCAATATCCAGAACTGAAAGATTCGTCTCAGGATTTTCAGCCAGAATAAGCTCCACCAACTCCTCTGTTTCTGGACGAGGGATCAATACTCGCTCATCAACTTTTAACTGCATTCCATAAAAATCTGCCTGTCCAATGATGTACTGTGCCGGTTTATGAGCTGCTAACTGTTGGAAAATTCCTTTTACAAATACTTCTTCCTCTTCCGTCACTTCCTGCTGGAGGGCAAAAACAAAGTCCGTAAAAGATAGATTTTTCAGGCTACGATAGACAAAAGAGAGGCTTTCAGCTTCCTCTCCTTGTCTTATCAACTCTTCTTCAAAATCTGAAAATAATTGAGCTAATTTCATTATTTGTTTAATTCTTCTAATTTTTGTGTTTGGTCATAGAGTACCAAGGCATCCACAACTTCATCCAATTTACCAGACAAGATGGTATCTAGTTTTTGGAGAGTTAGGCCGATACGGTGGTCTGTGACACGGTTTTGTGGGAAGTTATAAGTACGAATTCGTTCTGAACGGTCACCAGTACCGATTGTTGACTTACGCTCAGCGTCTTGTTCATCTTGTGCAATCTGAGCAAAGTGATCAGCAACACGCGCGCGGATGATTTTCATGGCCTTCTCACGATTTTTCTGCTGGGTACGTTCTTCCTGCATCTCAACCTTGATATTGGTTGGCAAGTGAACGATACGAACGGCAGTCGCAACCTTATTGACGTTCTGTCCACCAGCACCTGATGCGTGGTAGATGTCAACACGAAGGTCTTTTGGATCAATATCATATTCTACCTCTTCCACTTCAGGCATGACAAGGACTGTCGCTGTAGAGGTATGCACACGCCCTTGGCTTTCTGTCACAGGGACACGTTGAACACGATGGGCACCAGACTCATACTTGAGTTTAGAGTAAACAGATTGACCTGAAACCATGGCAACCACTTCTTTAAAACCTCCGACACCATTCATAGAAGCTTCCATAACTTCAAAGCGCCATCCTTGTGCTTCCGCATACTTTTGGTACATGGTTAGCAAATCTCCAGCGAAAAGTGCTGCTTCGTCTCCACCAGCCGCTCCACGAATTTCAAGGATGATGTTCTTGTCATCGTTTGGATCCTTTGGAAGGAGCAAAATTTTGAGTTTTTCTTCGTATTCTTCTTTTTCAGCCTTGGCATCTTTGAGCTCTTGCTTAGCCATTTCTTCCAAGTCCGCGTCTCCACCTGATTCCTTAATCATCTCTTCAGCATCGACGATATTTTGAAGGACTTGTTTGTACTCACGGTAGGCTGTAACCGTGTCACGGGTACTAGCTTCTTCCTTGGATAATTCCATAAATCGCTTGGTATCCGATACCACATCTGGGTCACTGAGCAACTCTCCTAATTCTTCATAACGGTCTTCTACAGCTTGTAGTTGATCATAGATGTTCATTTTTTCTCCTTATTTCTCAATTGTTAAAATCATAGATTGCTACTACTTCGTTCTCGGATATTTCCCCAGTTTCTTTAAATCCATAACTGAGGTAACAATATCTTGCATGTTCATTTTCTGGTTCATAAGACAACCAAAGTTTATTGCTTAAACCTACTGGCGCTGTCCGAACATAGTCTAGTACTTTATCCATAATTGGTTTAAAATATCCTTGATTTTGAAAATTCTTATCAATCATAAAACGAAATAGTAAATAATTTCCACTACTAATTCCGATCTTTTTATCATAAGCTATCATCACAAAACCTATAATTGCATCATTATCATAAACTGCCAATGGAGCTACAAAATCTCCATTTTTAGTGTAGACGTATGCTTCAGCTAAACTAATTGCGTTGGTTGCAATGAATTATTTTTGATATTCCTTGACATCCAAATTCAAAACATCAAAATAATTTTACGTTGTAACATCTCTTAGTTCAATTATCATTGTTTTGCTCCTTATTAGAGGTTATCATTGGCGCAAAATAATGTTTACGACAAACTGAGATATAGGTTTCATTACCACCAATCTGGATCTGCTCTCCATCATAAACAGGTAGTCCATCCTGCGTACGCAACACCATGGTCGCCTTTTTCTTGCAATACTGGCAAATGGTCTTAATCTCATCAATCTTGTCTGCTAAAAGCAAGAGATACTTGGAACCTTCGAACAGTTCATTGCGAAAATCATTTTTCAAACCAAAAGCCATGACGGGTATATCTAACTCATCAACAACACGAGCTAGGTCGTAAACATGGTGACGCTTTAGAAACTGGGCCTCATCAACTAACACACAGTATGGTTTTTCAGATAGGTCTCGGATATAGCCGAAGATATCCGTCGTTTCATCAATCGCAATGGCAGGGCGTTTCATGCCAATACGACTCGACACATAGCCAACACCGTCACGCGTATCCAGAGCCGAGGTCATAATCACAACACCTTTTCCTTGCTCCTCATAGTTATAGGCCACCTTGAGAATCTCAATCGTCTTACCAGAGTTCATGGTCCCATAACGATAATACAACTGTGCCATGTTTCTTGCTTCACGTCCATTTCTAAATTATTGCTACATTCTAGTATATCATAATTTTCTTAAGCTTTAAACGGCAAAATGTGGTAAAATAGAAGAAATCAAAAACTAGTGGAGGAAGCTATTATGCCATTTGTACGCATCGATTTATTTGAAGGACGCACGCTCGAGCAAAAGAAAGCTCTTGCTAAAGAAGTAACGGAAGCTATTGTCCGTAACACTGGAGCACCTCAATCTGCTGTCCATGTCATCATCAACGACATGCCAGAAGGAACTTACTTCCCACAAGGGGAAATGCGCACCAAATAAGCTAGCTTAAGCAGAATTGCTTAGGCTTTTTCAATCTCCAAGTAGCATCCATTGAAGAAATAGTTCAAATTTGTTACAATTTGAAAAGAGACTTGGAAAAATTTCCAAGAAAAGAGCTATTTATTAAAGGAAACATTATGATTACACGTGAATTTGATACCATCGCTGCTATCTCTACTCCACTAGGTGAAGGGGCTATTGGTATTGTCCGCCTGAGCGGAACAGAAAGTTTTGATATTGCGCAAAAGATTTTTAAAGGAAAAGACTTGAGCAAGGTTGCTAGCCACACTCTTAACTACGGTCACATCATTGACCCTCAAACTGGTAAGGTCATGGACGAGGTTATGATTGGGGCTATGAAGTCTCCAAAAACCTTCACTCGTGAGGATATTATCGAGATTAACACCCACGGTGGGATTGCGGTGACCAATGAAATTCTCCAGCTAGCTATTCGTGAAGGAGCTCGGTTGGCAGAACCTGGTGAATTTACTAAACGGGCCTTTCTAAACGGACGTGTAGACTTGACACAGGCTGAGGCGGTAATGGATATCATCCGTGCCAAGACTGACAAGGCCATGAACATTGCTGTCAAACAACTAGATGGTTCCCTTTCAGACCTGATTAACAATACCCGTCAAGAAATCCTCAATACTCTTGCCCAAGTCGAGGTCAATATCGATTATCCTGAGTATGACGATGTTGAGGAAGCTACTACTGCTGTTGTCCGTGAGAAGACTATGGAGTTTGAGCAATTGTTAACCAATCTGCTTCGAACAGCCCGCCGCGGCAAAATCCTCCGTGAGGGAATTTCCACAGCCATCATCGGACGCCCCAACGTTGGGAAATCAAGTCTTCTCAACAATCTCTTGCGTGAGGACAAGGCTATCGTAACAGATATCGCAGGGACAACACGAGATGTCATCGAGGAGTACGTCAACATCAATGGTGTTCCACTCAAATTGATTGATACAGCCGGTATTCGTGAAACAGATGATATTGTGGAGCAAATCGGTGTCGAGCGTTCGAAAAAAGCCCTCAAGGAAGCTGACTTGGTACTACTTGTATTAAATGCCAGTGAACCTCTGACAGTCCAAGATCGTCAACTCCTAGAAATCAGCCAAGAAACCAACCGTATTATTCTTCTTAACAAAACTGATCTTCCTGAAGCAATTGAAACTTCAGAACTTCCTGAAAATGTCATCCGCATTTCAGTTCTTAAAAACCAAAATATTGATAAGATTGAAGAGAGAATCAACAACCTCTTCTTTGAAAATGCTGGTTTGGTTGAGCAAGATGCCACTTACTTGTCTAACGCTCGTCATATTTCCTTGATTGAAAAGGCTGTTGAAAGTCTACAAGCTGTTAACGAAGGTCTTGAACTGGGTATGCCAGTTGACTTGCTTCAAGTTGACTTGACTCGTACTTGGGAAATCCTCGGAGAAATCACAGGTGATGCTGCTCCAGATGAACTCATTACCCAACTCTTTAGCCAATTCTGTTTAGGAAAATAAGAAAAATCCATGATCGTTGTTGCGGTCATGGATTTTATTGTAATTATTAGTAATCTGGTCTTAAAACCCCTGTTACAGTTGCCTTAGTCGCTTCGTAGTCGCCATCTACAACAACCTTGATAATGCGTTTGGCATCTTCTTCTGGTGCTGGAACTAGAGGTAGACGAGTTGGTCCAGCTTCAAATCCCATGTAGTTAAGAACCGCCTTAACAGGAGCAGGACTTGGATAAGAGAAGAGGGCATTGACCTTAGGAATGAATTTACGCTGAATAGCTGCGGCTTTTTTCATATTGCTTTCTGCAATTGCAGTAAACATCTCGTGCATCTCATCCCCATTTGTATGAGAGGCAACAGAAATAACCCCATCCGCACCAAGGTTCATGGCATGGAAAGCATCTCCATCCTCACCAGTATAGACCAAGAACTCTTCTGGTTTGTGCTCAATCAAGTAAGCCATATTAGCCAGGCTAGTACATTCTTTGACACCAATAATATTTGGATGGTCAGCCAAACGAAGCATGGTTTCTGGAGTTAATTCGACAACCACACGACCTGGAATGTTATAGATAATAATTGGTAAGTCAGAAGCATCTGCAATTGCCTTAAAGTGCTGATACATGCCTTCTTGAGAAGGTTTGTTGTAGTAAGGAACAATAGCAAGCCCAGCAGCAAAACCGCTAAATTCCGCGACTTCTTTGACAAACTCAATAGAGTCACGCGTATCATTGGTACCCACACCCGCAATCAAAGGAACACGTCCATTAACAACTTTTTGTACAGCTGCAAAGAGCTCCAACTCTTCATCGTGAGTCAATGTCGGACTCTCAGCAGTGGTACCTGCGAGAAGAATTCCATCCGTATGATGCGCCAACAGATGCTCAATCAAGGCTGGAATGGCATCAAAATTGATAGAACCATCCTCATGGAAGGGGGTAATAAAGGCTGTGATGATTTTACACTCTTTTAAATCTTGATAAGACATGAAAACACCTCTCTATTTCAAAGAAGGAGTTCATCTGAACTCCTAAACAATATGACTATTTTAATTCAAATTTCAATTCAGCTGTTGGACGAACCAAGCCACGTTCATGAAGAGTTTCTGCAATCTGAACTGAGTTCCAAGCAGCACCTTTGAGAAGGTTATCTGAAACAACCCACATGTGAATTCCTTTTTCTGCATCCAAGTCTTTACGGATACGACCAACAAAGGTATCACGTGAACCCACTGCATTGATGGCTTGAGGATAGATTTGATGAGCCACATCATCTTCAAGAACAGCACCTGGGAAGGCTGCGATAGCTGCTTTCACTTCTTCGATTGGAGCCACTTCTTTTGTTTCGATATAAACTGACTCAGAGTGGGCTGACAAAACAGGAATACGGACGCATGTTGCAGATACTGCAATACTATCATCTTCCATGATTTTTTTCGTTTCTTTAGTCATCTTCATCTCTTCGTAAGTGTAATCATTATCAGTGAAGACATCAATTTGTGGAAGAGCGTTGAAGGCGATAGGATAGTGTTTCTTGTCACCACCTGAAGGCAAGATTTCCGCATGCAAATCACGTGGTTTCACTCCATCATTTAAAACTTCACGAAGTTCACGTTGTGTCTCAAGAATTGCTCCCATACCAGCACCTGAAACTGCTTGGTAAGTTGAAACAATGATACGGTCCAAGCCCCATTTTTGGCGAACTGGCTCAAGAGCCACCATCATTTGGATAGTTGAACAGTTAGGGCAGGCAATGATTCCGTTGTGAGCATCAAGTGCGTGAGCATTGACCTCTGGAACAACCAAAGGAACATCTGGATTTTGACGGAAGTAAGATGTATTATCTACTACTACCGCTCCAGCTTTCACTGCGTATGGTGCATACTTAGCTGATGTAGAACCACCTGCTGAAAATAGAGCAATGTCAACTCCCTCAAAAGCTGTTTCAGTCGTTTCTTCAATCGTAATATCTTGATCTTTAAATTTCAAAGTCTTGCCTGCTGAACGTGCAGAAGCAAGTAAGCGGATTTTATCGATTGGAAGTGTTGATTCTTCCAACATTTTTATCATCTGAGCACCGACAGCACCTGTCGCGCCGACTACAGCAACTGTATATCCCATAAGTAACCTCTTTCGGAATTTTCTAAAAATTTCTATAATAGATGTATTATACTACTTTTTCCATGAATTGCAAAGCTTTTTCATCATTTTTTGGAAAATAAAAATCCCCAGTCGCTAGACTAGGGACTAAGAGGCATCTTCATGTGATGAGCAGGTTCACACAACTCATCAAGGTCCGCTCCTGCGTTATGACCTCCTTATGCTCAATAGTAGTCCGAAGACTACCTATCGACTCATCGCACCTTCTATTCTACTAAAGAGAATCACTTTTGTCAACAGACGAAACTCTTTATACTCTTCGAAAATCTCTTCAAACTTCGTCAGCGTCGCCTTACCGTATATATGTGACTGACTTCGTCAGTTTCATCTACAACCTCAAAACAGTGTTTTGAGCTGACTTCGTCAGTTCTATCGACAACTTCAAAAACATGTTTTGAGCTGACTTAGTCAGTCTTATCTACAACCTCAAAGCAGTGCTTTGATCAGCCTGCAGCTAGCTTCCTAGTTTGCTCTTTAATTTTCATTGAGTATTAGTTTTATTTACACAGGTGCATAAGAAACATCTTTGAAAAACTTGGGGAAAACATAACAAAAACCCTTGTAAATCAAGGGCTTTTCTGTCTATTTAATGCTAATTGCCGGGATTGAACCGGCGACCTCATCCTTACCATGGATGCGCTCTGCCAACTGAGCTAAATCAGCTTACTTAAAAAGTATACTATAGTTAGAAAAACTTGTCAAGTTTCCTTAGAAATTTTGCATAAGAAAAAGCCAGGTCAGAGTTGCCTAGCTTATCTTCTTCTATTTGCTTAAATCGATTCGACGACCAATTTTACCGATAATAATCGCTCCAACAATTAATGAGGCAAATTCACCAACTCCTGTTGTAAACCAAGTAAGGAAAAATGGTAATTGCGCTACAATATTCAACTCTGCAGCGATGGTAAACATGGAAATTGAAAAGAGGATTGAAAAGAAGAAATGATCTTTTCGAATTAATCCATTAAAGAGGTAATCTTTGCTGTATTTTGCAAAAAGCCAAACACCTAGACTAAGGAATACTAGGGTTGATCCACCACCAACAAAGACATCTAGCAGTCCGAAGCTAAAGAAATTAGCAATCATACAACCGATGGTAACTCCAATGATGTACTTGGGATTGTAAAAAGCCATAAAATTCATCATTTCTGAAATACGGAACTGATAGGCACCATAGCTAATGGCATTTAGAGGTGGTGTGACAGTCAAAACGACATAGATAGCAGCAACGATTGCAATATCTGCTACATCACGAATAGTTAATTTTTTCATCTTTTCTCCTTTAGCGTGTTGTCCGCGTGTAATATGCTTGGTGAAAGAAGCTAAGCACCAAGGGTTGCTTTATTCAACTTTACTAGTATAGCACAATAGCCTGCTTTATGCTATACTTAAACCATGAAAATTCCTATTCAAAAATTTTTTAGCAATGAAGTCTTAGCCTATCTCTTTTTTGGTATAGTGACTACTCTTGTTGCTATACTATCACGATTAGTCATTTATCAACTAAGTCATCAAGAACTCCTTGCGACTGCCTTGGCAAATATTATCGGTATCCTCTTTGCATTCATTACAAATGATACAATTGTATTTAAGCAAGCTAGGCAGAATTGGTCAATCCGTTTAGTAAAATTTACTATAGCACGTCTTTCTACTTTTCTTTTAGACTTGTTTTTAACTTTTCTCTTTGTAACTCAGTTTCCTAATATTATCGGGCAATTTGTAAATAATAATATTAATAGAGTGAATCGTATTGAAACAATTATTGCACAATTCTTAATAATTATCCTCAATTACATTTTTAGTAAGGTATTTATTTTTAAAAAATAAGAAAAATTTTAAACATATAGCTTGCAAGAATTTCTTAATTAATATATAATTAAGTGTAAGAGTTTTTTGAAAGGAAATTATGAAAATGTTAAAAGATCTTAAAGCATTCTTGCTTCGTGGTAATGTTGTTGACCTTGCTGTCGGTGTGATCATTGCCACTGCTTTTGGTGCAATCGTTACATCACTTGTTAACGATATCATCACTCCACTTATTTTGAATCCAGCCTTGGAAGCTGCGAAAGTACAAAACATCGCTGAGCTTGCTTGGAATGGTGTTACATATGGTAAATTCTTGAGTGCTGTTATCAACTTCCTAGTTATCGGTACTGTTCTCTTCTTCGTTATCAAAGGAATTGAAAAAGCTCAAAGCCTTACTAAGAAAGAAGAAGCTGCTGAGGAAGCTCCAGCTGGTCCAACTGAGTTGGAAGTACTTCAAGAGATCAAAGCTCTTCTTGAGAAAAAATAATCAATTAAAAGGATCTAGCACAAAGCTAAATCCTTTTTTCTTTACTCTTTTGGTAACTTACCTGCTTTTTCAAGCATTTTCTTAATAAGATAAGGCATCTTAACATTTTCACGACCTTTTTTCTCAATCAGTTTTTTCACAAATTCCGGCATTTGTAAATCTTGAGATTCAGCCAAAATATTTTTCGTCTCATCTGACGGAACTAACTCATCAAAGGTTTCTTCTTCTGGGAGAAATTCCTTAAACTCTTTGTTCTCATTAGCTCTGACGGTATTGACCAAGGCATCAATCAAGCGAGAATCTGTATTTGGCATTGGTGGACGATGGTAGTTTACTCCAAATTCCTGACATAAATCATAACATTCCACATCGTTGTCAAACAAGACTTCAATATGCTCACTGATAAAGCTGATTGGAACAAAAATATAATGGTCTGGATGTTCTTTCTGTTCTCTGAGATACTCTAAAACATCTGGTTTAATCCATGGAATACCAATATCACTCTCACTCTGCCAAGTGTTGGTATATTGTTCTGAACTCAAACCTAGTTTTTCAGCGACTAGCTTGCTATTTTCAAAAATTTGGTCTATATAAGGATCACCAAAGTCCAAGGCAAAAATAGGCACACTATGGGCTGAAAAGATGACTTTAAAGCTGTCTTGCTTTACTTCTTCTTTTAAAATCTTACCAATTTCATCCGCCCAATAGTTTAAGAGTGCTTCTTCCTGATACCAGTCCTTAATGACCAAAAATTGAATTTGTTTGCTTTCTAAAAATTTTTCATAGCCCATGACAGAGTAGAAAGAATAATGAGGCTCCAAAATCAAGCAGATACACTGTTCAATGCCGTCTGCTTCCATCTGACCGATCACATCTGGAATAAAGGGACTGGAAAATTTATTGGCAAAATAGACACTATATTCATTACCCAGTCTAGCTTCTACCAAGGCAACCTCTTCACGCGTAATTCTTTGCAGAGGTGTGCCTCCAATTCGTACATAATTATCATAGAGAGTTTGAATCTCGTGGTCTTGAGGTCTCACCCCACGACGAATATTTGTGAAAAAATCAGCCACACCTTCAAAGGTAATCTCTTCTGGCGAACCGAAAGTCATCATTAAAATTGCTTTTTTCATAATTGCTTCCTTGTGATGTTTTTATCAAGTTTATTTTATCATGAATCCACAAATAAGTAAACGCCAACATAGGAACATTCTTAATCTTCTGTTTTTTTGTTTTTCTCTTCTTTCTATGATACAATGGAAAAAATGAATTCAAAAGGAGTTTTTATGACTTACCCAAATCTCTTGGACCGTTTCTTAACCTATGTTAAGGTTAACACGCGCTCTGATGAACACTCTACTACTACTCCAAGTACGCAGAGTCAAGTTGACTTTGCGACAAATGTTCTAATTCCTGAAATGAAACGTGTTGGATTACAAAATGTTTATTATCTACCAAATGGTTTTGCAATTGGGACCTTACCAGCCAATGATCCATCTTTAATACGTAAGATTGGCTTTATATCTCACATGGATACTGCTGACTTTAATGCCGAAGGAGTTAATCCCCAGGTAATTGAAAACTACGATGGTGGTGTGATTGAACTAGGGAATTCTGGTTTTAAACTGGATCCAGCTGACTTCAAGAGTCTTGAGAAATATCCAGGACAAACCCTCATCACAACTGATGGAACAACTTTGCTAGGTGCTGATGACAAGTCAGGAATAGCTGAGATTATGACAGCTATTGAATATCTGACTGCTCATCCTGAAATCAAACATTGTGAGATTCGTGTTGGTTTTGGTCCAGATGAAGAAATCGGTGTTGGTGCTAATAAATTTGATGCTGAAGATTTTGATGTTGATTTTGCCTATACTGTTGATGGAGGACCACTAGGAGAACTTCAGTACGAAACTTTCTCAGCAGCCGGGGCTGAATTGCATTTCCAAGGACGAAATGTCCACCCTGGTACCGCCAAAGGGCAAATGGTCAACGCCCTTCAGCTAGCAATTGATTTTCATAATCAACTTCCAGAGAATGATCGACCTGAGTTAACTGAAGGTTACCAAGGGTTCTACCATCTTATGGATGTGACAGGTAGTGTCGAAGAGGCGCGTGCAAGCTATATCATTCGTGATTTTGAAAAAGATGCCTTTGAAGCTCGTAAAGCAGCCATGCAGTCTATCGCTGATAAGATGAATCAAGAACTTGGTAGCGACCGTGTCACCCTAAACTTGACAGACCAGTACTACAATATGAAAGAAGTCATTGAAAAAGATATTACTCCAATTACCATTGCTAAAGCCGTTATGGAAGAGTTAGGGATCACACCTATTATCGAACCAATCCGTGGTGGAACAGACGGTTCTAAAATTTCCTTTATGGGGATTCCAACTCCGAATATCTTTGCGGGTGGAGAAAACATGCACGGACGTTTTGAATACGTCAGCCTTCAGACTATGGAACGTGCAGTTGATACCATCATTGGTATCGTAGCTTATAAAGACTAAAAAGACGAGGTAGCTCAGCTACTTCGCCTTTCTTTTTATTCTGCTGGTTTTTCTTGATTTCCAGTACTTGTTGTAGATTCTGTTGTTTCCTTTTCTGAAGATGATTCAGCAGGTTTAGAATCTGTTGTTTTGCTTGCTTTGTTTTCATCGCTTGCAGTTTCTCTATTAGATTCTGCAGCTACTGATGTTTCAGTTTCGGGACTGGTCTTATCAGTATTTGCTTCAGCATTTGTTGCTGGAGTTGCTTCTTCACTTGCGCTAGCTTTTGACTTGATTTCTTGATTCAAGACCAGAATAGCTTTTGTCAATTCAAGTAACGCGGCTTTGTCCTTACTCTTAGCAGAAAGTTGATCTAGTAATGCATCCACCTTATCAAAGTCTTCATCAGAACCCTTATTGTTTTCTAAATATGCGTGAAGCGACATGAGAATATCGTAGAGTTTTTGATAAAGTACAAGTGTCTGAGGATCTTGCTCTGCATTTTCCTTCTCTTGTTGAAGGGCGCTAGCGATACGAGTCAAGACATCTTTTACCTGACTGTTTACTTCATCCAAGTCTGCATCAGCCTTATTTGTAGCAGCTTTGAGATTTTCTACTTCTTCTGCCAAGGATTGTCTAATTCCTTCTTCTTGGATTTGTTCCAAGAGTTGATTTGCCTTATTCAAGAGACTTTCTACTTGCTCCTTGTTTACATGATTCACATGTTCTTCAGGCATAAAGTCTCCGTACAATTCTTTCAAGAAGCCATAAATAGCTGTCTTAGCACTTTGGTTATCAACTTTTTCAGTATCTAGAACTGTCTTAGTCGATTTAGCAGTAGTTGGTTGAGCTTTCAAAGCTTCTTCCACTTCTTGTTTTGCTTGATAGATACTTGGGAATAATTTGTTCAATTCTGCTGCCTTAAGGAAAGATTGAGATTGATACAAGGTCCAAGTCAACTGAGCTACTTTGTTTTGAAGTTCATCACTCAAACGACCATCATTTACGTGTTCGTAGAAATACTTGATGTATTCCACTGTTGTAACACCTGTTCGATCATTAAAATCTTGCAAGGCTTGAAGTTGTGATTCAACCGCTGCTAAAGCAGCCTCATCTTTAGCCAACTTAGCTTCTTGGAGTCGAACAAGAAGATCTTTCTTAGGAAGACCATAAGAGTCTGTATCCAGT
Organism: Streptococcus mitis; assembly: GCF_047464035.1. Lineage (GTDB taxonomy): Bacteria > Bacillota > Bacilli > Lactobacillales > Streptococcaceae > Streptococcus > Streptococcus mitis_DX. Next base: position 13,074 of record NZ_JASHCQ010000009.1, on the reverse strand, counting down.
GTATTGATTTTATCAATCAAGGCTTGATATTTCTTATCTAACTCACTTGTTTCAACTGGCTTGACACTTTCATCAATATGGATATATTGCTTATCAAAGAGATCCAGTGTCGCAAGATAACCTGCTGTAGAGTTAGTTGCCAGTTTTTTCATATTTTCAGTAAACTGACCTAAGGCTAACTCAATCTGTCTTTGTTCGATAGGCTTGTCTTTATAGATACTCCTGCTATCAGCTAGAAGTTGATCCACTTTTTCCAAGACTGCCTTCTCATCAAAAGCTCCAGGTTGATAATTGGATTGTAGAGCTGGAATCTTGTTTTTCAAAGCCACTTCATAACCCTTCGTTTGAACCTTGATGTAGTGATTGTGATCGCCATGAGGAATCACAAAACTACCATTTTCTACCTGTAAACTATAAGGAGACACACCATCTCGCAAAGCAGTTGTATAGAGTTCATTTAGGAAATCAAGTTCTGGATTTCCAGTTTGTATCGGAAGACGCACATGTTCCTTACGAACAGCATATGGGTGGATATGAGTTGGATCGTAGGCTTGGTCTGGATTTCCAAAGACAAAGAATCCGTTTGAAATTCTAATCGCTTCAAGTGGAACACCATAAGTTTTAGAGATATAAGCAATCTTTTCTTCATCGCTAGCATCTCTTGAGAAAGACTCTACCATTTTAGCAAGAGGTTTTACAGGTTCTGCATCATGATGTGTTTTCAGATGATCCTGTGCGGCCTTAATTTGCTCCGCTGTCAAGTCCTTCTTGAAGAAGTAATGATTATGGTCACCGTGACTCATGACAAAACCTTGCTCATCCTCACTAATGACACGATCTGCATCAAAACCGTGATCATGGTCTTCACGATGATGGTGGCCATGATTATCTTTATCGTGTTCATCATCATGGGCTGGACTTGGTACTGATGGCGTTTTACCTCTCAAATGATCCTGCGCTGCCTTGATTTGTTCTGGTGTTAGATCCTTCTTAAAGAAGTAATGATTGTGGTCACCGTGTGACATGATAAATCCTGATTCATCTTCAGCAATAATACGATTAGCATCAAAGCCGTGATCATGGTCTTCATCATGATGGTGTCCATGATGATCTTCATCGTGCTCATCATCATGAGCTGGATTTGGTGTTGCTGTATTTGCCCCTTTCAAGTGGTCTTGCGCTGCCTTGATTTGATCAGCAGTCAAATCCTTCTTGAAGAAGTAATGATTGTGGTCGCCGTGACTCATGATAAATCCTGCTTCATCTTCAGCAATAATACGATTGGCATCAAAGCCGTGTCCACCTTCTTCGTGTTCCTCATGTGAAACACCAGGATTGACTGGAAGAGATGGCGAAGGTGTTGTTAGACCATTGCTTGGAAGAGTCGGTTGTCCAATTTGGCTCGATTTTGGAATGTAATGGAAATGATCACCGTGTCTGACGATATAGGCTGTAGCTGTTTCTTCAACGATATCTTTTGGATTAAAGATATAACCATCAGATGCTGAAGAGAGCTCCTTACTTGTCGTTGAAGAAGAAGGATTGCTTGAAAGACTTCCTAGACTAGACGCTACTTCATGAGTTTTTTCATTTGTAGAAACTGTAGAAACAGTTCCACCGATAGGCACCATTCTAGCAAGCTTTTCTTCTAAAGGAGAAAGTTTGCTGTAAGGAATAAAGTGATAATGGTCGCCATGCGGAATTGCAACACCATTTGGTGTACGACTGATAATCTTAGCAGGGTCAAAGACTAAACCATCTGATTCACTGTAACGTTGGTTGCTAGGTGAATCGTAGAGTTCTTTCAATAGACTTTTGAGATTTTCAGCTTTATTTGCTGGCTTGCTAGTTGAGCCTTGTGCTACAGATTGCGTGTTATTGTCACTAGCTGCTGAAGAATAGCTTAGCTGACTCGGTTGCGTATTTTTGCCAGCTAAATGAGCTTTAGCGGCTGCTAATTCACTAGCAGACAAATCACTTTTTGGAATGTAGTGATAGTGTCCTCCGTGAGGAACGATATAAGCATCACCAGTATCTTCAATAATATCAGCTGGATTAAAGACATAACCATCATCTGTCGTATAGCGCCCCTGAGATCTTGCTACAGCAACATCTGAGCTGACCTTCTCATTATCTTTGACGTGTTCTTGTTTTTGACGGTTGATTTCATCCTTGGTTCGAACATTATCAGCATGAGCTACATCTTTCAGGTAGACATAATATTTTCCATCGACCTTGATGATATAACCACCCTTAACCTCATTGACAATATCAGCGTCTTTAAGTTGATAATTAGCATCCTTCATCAGAAGTTCTTCACTGAAAATCGCATCATAAGGAACTTTCCCATTATAGTAATGATAGTGGTCACCATGTGAAGTCACATAGCCCTGATCTGTAATTTTGATGACAATTTGCTCAGCCTGAATTCCTTCTTTTTGACTGACCTGATCTGGTGTAAGGTTTTCATTTTTTTGACTTGACTGGCTACCATCCACATAAGAGACACGATTATTGTCCTTATTTTCCTGCGAGCGATGCTGGTTAAGTGCATAGGCGCAGAGACTCAAGGATACGATAACAGCTGATCCGGCTGCAATATACTTTTTACTGAATTTCATAAATCCCTCATTTCAATAAATGATGAAGCTTTTCTTAACTTCTTTTTCTCGGTTAAACAGTTTTTCTAAACTGGTTATTTAACCAATTAATTAACCAGTAAATAGTTTACCTTTTTTAAGCTTATCTGTCAAGATTTTTATTTCATTTTAAAAAATAAAAGCCAGTATTGCTACTGACTCTTACATCATTTTGATTTAACAAGATAAAATTTATGCTTCTGGTTTCGTCGTAACTGACTCACTACCTTTTAACAAGGCAAGTAATTTTTCTGCTTCTGCCATAATGCCATTATTATCCATGGTTTGGAGGTTCAAATTATTTCGTAAACCAGCTAGACTCTCTGCCACATTGTCTTTCAAACTAGCATCGGTTACTGTATCAAGTAGAGCTTCTACTTCTTTGAGTTTGGCTTCTACTTTTTCAGTCTCTACTTGAGGAACTTTAGCCTCATCTGTAGTATCTTCAGCTTCTTCCTCTGTCTCTTCCGTATCAGTGCTTGGTTTATAAAGATTATCTGCTGAAGGATTTAAACCTGCGTGATTCTCTTTTTCATCAGATTCAGGGCGAGTTGGCTCACTTACTTCATCATGTTTCTTATCTTCATCAGTTTTACTGTCTTCTGGCTTATTTTTACGAACATGGTCGCTGGCATTTCCCCAACCATTATCTGAGTGAGGACGTTTGTCTGGATGTTCTACATAATATTTTACAGTTGCAAAGAGATCCTCAAGGCTATAACCCTTAGGTGCCTCATAGAGTCCTTCGTCAAACCAGCCAAATTTAATGTTATGGTAATGATCATAATGGGGAATAATCAAGCTTCCATTTTTGACTTCAACAGTATGTTGTAGATTGTAAGGAATATGATCAAGTGGGACCTTCTTAGCTGCTTTTACTTTATTATAGATTGCTTCTACTCCTTTAACCTCAGTATTTCCTGAACCCTGATTCTCTGTTGAAGGAGGCGTCAAACCTTTCTCTTTAGCATAAGCCTGAGCTGCCACTCTTTCAGCTTCAGACAAACTCTCTTTCTTAATCCAATGACTATGGGTCATATGCGGAGTTACATAAGCATCTCCCTCATCACTGGTAATATCACGAATGTCAAAGATATATCCATCTTCTGTTGTATACTTACCTGCTAATTTCGCTAATTTAATTTCATCGTCTGTATAAGCAATTTGAGAATTTGGCTTACCAAGACGTTCTGGATGGGTAATTGGTGCTAGGAATGCCAATAAATCATCTACTAATTTTCCTTTATTAGAAGATTCATCATTCAAGCGTTCTGCTAATTTGTCTAAGGCTTGGAAATCAGAAGTACGCCCCTTATTTTCAGACAAGGCTTTATGAGCCTCGGCCAATAAATTATATGCTTTATCATAAAATTCTTGATCACGAGGAGCGACATTTTCTTTCTTCGCAACTAGGGCATGCGTCTCTTGAGTTTTCTTAGACAAGAGATTTTCAATAGCATCAATCTTGTCCTTGGGCAAATCTTTAGCTAGAACATAATGACTAGCGCCCTTATCCTCGATAATATATCCGTCGCCAACTTTTCTAACAACCTGGTTGACATCAAATTCAGTCGGTTTATTTTCCGCTGGCGGTTGAGGTTTGGTAGTAGGAGCTGGCTTCAGAGGAGTAACGCTTGGCAAGACACTACCATTTTGTCCCTTAACAGCTATCATACGAGCCAATTTTTCTTCCAAAGGTGACATTTGTGAATAAGGGATAAAGTGATAATGATCCCCGTGGGGCACTGCAACACCGTTAGCTGTACGTTTGATAATTTGTGCCGGATCAAAGACTAAGCCATCAGATTCTACATGTCTCTCTGACAAAGGTTTGGCATACAATTCACTTAAAAGTGTTGAAATGTCTTCCCCTTGATTTTGATGATAAGTTGGAGTGACAGTCAGGTTTGGAGTCTCTGTCAAACTTGGTTGGGCTGGTTTAGCATTATCACTACTTGGTTTACTTGAACTTGTAACAGAATGTGAGCCCTGTTTACCATTCCAATAGGCTTGGGCTGCAGCCAATTCTCCTGCCGACAAATCACTCTTAGGAATATAGTGGAAATGATTTCCATGCGGTACAACAAAAGCGTCACCTGTATCTTCAATCACATCTGACGGACTAAAGACATAACCATCATCCGTTGTATAGGCTCCTCTAGTTCCTCGATTTGGTGCCTGCGTATTGAGATTAAAGTTTGGTTTAATCGTTGAACTTAGTTTGTCTGTACTGCTTGGTTCCGTATTATCAGCATGACTTTGAACAGGCTGACCTCCAATTGGCAGATTTCGAGCCAATTTTTCTTCCAAAGCAGACATTTGTGAATAAGGAATGAAATGGAAATGATCCCCATGAGGCACTGCTACACCATTTGCAGTACGTTTTGTAATCTGTGCTGGGTCAAATACTAAGCCATCAGACTCCACATGACGTTGGCTAAGTGGTAAAGCGTACAATTCTTGAAGAAGACTAGCTAAATCCTCATTTTGACTCTCAGGAGCTGTTGCAGGATTTTGCGGAGTTTCAGCTTGAATCGTTCTCACACTAGATCTTGTTTCTCCCCTGTTTGAACGATATTCAACCGTACTTAATTGACCACCTTTTCCAGATAAGAAGGCTTGAGCAGCGGCTAATTCACTAGCAGACAAGTCGCTCTTAGGAATATAGTGGAAGTGATTGCCATGAGGAACGATATAGGCATCACCCGTATCCTCAATGATATCAGAGGCATTAAAGATATAACCATCATCCGTTGTATAACGGCCTTGAGCTCTGGCAGCAACTACCGCCTGATCGTTAGAACCGCCTCCATGATTACTACTGTGCTCCTGCTTCTGACGTTTAATCTCTTCTTTTGTCCGAATATTGTCCGCATGAGCCGCATCCTTGAGGTAAACATAGTATTTCCCGTCTACCTTAATGACATAACCACCCTTGATTTCATTGACAATATCTGAATCCTTCAACTGATAATTCGGATCTTTCATCAGCAATTCTTCACTGATGATAGCATCATAAGGAACCTTGCCATTATAGTAATGATAATGGTCTCCATGAGAGGTCACATAACCTTGATCAGTAATCTTGATAACAATTTGTTCGGCATTGATTCCCTCTCTCTTACTAACTTCATCTGGTGTCAAGTTCTCTGCCTTTTGACCAGCTTGATCACCATCAATATAAGCAACTCGATTAGAATCTTTCTTAACGTGACCAGCTTGATAGCGACCAAGCTCGTAGGAACAAACACTTAGGGCAAGGACTGCCACTGAACCTGCTAGATATTTTTTATTGATTTTCATATTTGCCTCACTTTAATTCTTCAGCTAATACACTCATATTTTCTTCAAGGTTTTCTAGGTAGGTCTTGTCATTTTGTGGGTCTGCCTCTAAAGGATTCAGAGTTTTAAGATCCACACCTGTTGATTTGACAAGAGTTTCAGCTACTTTTGAAGAAGCGTTACTTTCTGTAAAAATCGTTTTAACCTTATAGGTTTTAACAAATTCCTGAATTTCTGTTAGTTGTCTAGGACTTGGTTCTTGTTCAGGAGAGATACCTGCAATACCAAGTTGATTGAGTCCAAATCGCTTAGCTAGATAAGAAAAGGCTGTATGCTGTGTTACAAAAGTTTTCTGACTCGCTTTTTCAAATTTAGGCTGGAATTTCTTAGTCAATTCTTGAGCTTTTTTGATAAAGGCTTGCGCATTTTTTTGATAAGTTTCTTTATGCTCACTATCCACCTCTGAAAGTTTATCAGCAATAATTTGGGCTTCTTCTCCAGCTTTTTCAGGATCTAGCCAAGTGTGAGGATCATAAAGTGTTTTTTCATCAACTCCATCCCCTGCTTCCACATCTTCTAGCCCAGGAACACGGTCTAAGGTCATTCCCTCTGAAGCCTCTAAAACCTTAACTTTAGATTTTTTAAGATTGGGATCTAAACTTCCTGCCCAAGATTCGAGAGTATGAGAATGGTAAACAAAGACATCTGCATCATAGATGGCAGCAATGTCATTTGCTGAAGGTTCAAAGGAGTGAATTCCGCTACTTGACTGAATCATCCGAACATCATTCAAGTCACCAGATACTTCCTTGACCATAGCATAGATAGGATAAAAACTGGTCACAATTTTCATCCCTTTACCTGACTGGCTTTCCTTTTGACCACAAGCAGCTAAGCACAAAAGGAAAACACTTAACAATACTAAAAATAAACTTTGTTTCTTCATAAACAACCCCTTAACTATTTAATTAACTGGTAAACATTCTACTCCTAAAAATTTAATCTGTCAAGATATTTTAAGAAAAAATTTGAAATTTCTTTCACATACAAAAATCTGCTGAGTTTAAACAACTCAACAGATTCTCACTTTATATACTCAATGAAAATCAAAGAGCAAATTAGGAAGCTAGCCACAGGCTGCTCAAAGCACGACTTTGAGGTTGCAGATAGAACTGACGAAGTCAGCTCAAAACATGTTTTTGAGGTTGTAGATGAAACTGACGAAGTCAGTAACCATACATACGGCAAGGCGAAGCTGACGTGGTTTGAAGAGATTTTCGAAGAGTATTATTCTCCTATGGTAGAATGCTTATAACCATAAGTGAAGTAAATAATACTTCCTACTAACAAGGCAACTAGGAAAGCAATCCAAGTTTCCATATTATACTGTAACATAAAGGATAAACAAATGATGATTGATAAAATGGGTAACAGGGGTACCAATGGTGTTTTAAATTCCCCAGATTTGGGCATCCCTTTTTCTTTCCGTAAGCGAATCAGGCCGTATGCCAGCATGATCAAGTAGGCTAGGGTACAAATATTTAAGAAGGCTGCAATACTAGCAAGAGGGAAGATTCCTGCTGCTACTGCTGAAGCTAAACCTGTCAAGATAGTAGCATTTTTTGGTACCTTGCTTGTTTTTGTTAATTCTTTAAACGCACTAGGCATTAAGCCGTCACGCGCTAAACTGTAAATCATACGAGATAGGGCATAGGTCATCGAAATACAAACTGTAATCAAGGTCAAGATAGCCACTAATGACACATAATTAGCTGCCCAACTAATCCCAACGCTGCGAAGAGCAAAGGCAACGGCATCGTCAACATTTAGATGACTATAGTGAACCACACCAGTCAAAACAAGAGTCACCAAGGCATAAAGAATGGTTACGATAGAAAGTGATAAGACAATCCCTCTAGGAATATTTTTTTGAGGAGTCTTGACTTCATCTACAGCCATAGAGATAGATTCAAATCCTAAAAATCCAAAGAACATCAAGGACGCACCAGCCATAATACCAGTACTAGCGCCATAGATTTGTCCAAAACCATAAGGAGCAAAATTGCTCCAATTATCAAGTTTGATATGCCAAATTCCTACCAAAATAAAGAGGGCTAAAGCGGAAAATTTCAAAATAACTAGGATCGAATTAAAGCGTAAGGCTGCCTTAGCATTTAGTAAAACAAGCGAGGTCACCAAGACCAAGACAAGAATAGGCAATAAATCAACAAATGTCTCTGCCTGAGGATTAAAGGTACCATTTAAAGCCTGAGGAAGGGCTATCCCGTATTGAGAGAGCAAGCCTTTAAAATAAGCTGCCCAACCCGAAGCCACACCTGATATGGCTGTCATGAACTCCATCATGGTTAACCAACCTGCCAACCAGGCTGGGAATTCTCCTAAGATGGCATAGAGATAACTATAGGCACCACCTGTAGCAGGTACTCGCGAAGCAAATTCTGCAAAAAATAGTGCTGATAATCCCACACACAAGGCAGAAATAACGATTGAAATCACTAGAGCAGGACCCGCTAGAGTTGCTGCCGCAGTACCTGTGATTGTAAAGACACCTGTCCCTACCATGGCTCCGATACCCAGCAAAATCAAATCCCATAACTTCAAATGCCTGTGCATCTCTGTTTTATCTAAACTGACATTCTTTGTTCTAAATATATTCATCTTTGACTCCAAAATAAAATGATGATTCTATTTTACCATAAATATAGGAGATTTGTGAATATTTATAAAATAATTTTCTAAAAAAATCTGACTACTTTTGTAATCAGATTTTTATCTATTCTAGTTCATTTCTTTAAAGGCTGCTTCTGCATCCGAGTTGCTGATAACACCAAATTGAATCTTTCCAATCTTTCCTTGACTATCAATTAGGTATTCTGTAGGAATGCTTCGAATTTGATAAGCTTGGAACGTTGTTGCTTTGGTATCATAAAGTACTGGGATATCTTTATATCCTTGTTCTTGGAACCATTGTGGGAATTGCTCGACAGTTTTTTCACCTTGAATTCCTGGTGCAATGACACTAAGAATTTCAAAATCGCGATCTGATTTTGCAGCCAATTCCATCAACTCGGGCATACTTTTCTTACATGGACCACACCATGAAGCCCAAAACTTCAAATAGACTTTTTTCCCCTTATAATCAGATAACTTGACTTCTTTGCCATCCATGGATTGCAAGGTAAAGTCTGGAGCCTCTTTTCCAACAGCAATTTGTTGTACAGGCGTTTGTTGCTGTTGTTTTGGGGATTGTTCTGGTGCTTGAGTCTTTTTAGTCTCTTCCTCACCACAAGCCATCAATACAACTAGTGACAAGAGGCTTAAGCCAGCAAACATTAGTTTTTTCATCTTTTCTCCTTTATTCAAAAATTCCAGCTAGAACATTTACTTGTCCTAATAGTAACAAAATTCCCATTAAAATAATGAGCAAACCACCAATTTTCTTCAGTAGCATCATATGGCGCTTGATTTTGCCAAAATAAGGCATCACTATTCCTGAAGCTAGAGCCAAGACCAAGAAAGGAATGGCCATCCCCAGAGTGTAAATTAAGGTATAGATCGCTCCTTGCCAAGCACCATTGCCTCCAGAAGCCGCAAGCGCTAAAACAGAACTTAAAACTGGACCAATACAAGGCGTCCAACCAAAGCTAAAGGTAATACCGAGTAAAAAGGCTGACCAATAACGATTGGCTTCTGATTTCTTAAAAGTAAAGCTTTTTTGAACCTCTAATTTCTTAAAATGAAAAATTTCCATCTGGTGAAGGCCTAAAATGATAATAATTGTTCCCATGGTATATCGAAACCAATTGGCATAGAGAATATTACCAAAGTAACCCGCACCGAATCCTAGAATAAAGAAAATGAGTGAAATGCCTGCGATAAAGCAAAGAGTTCGAATTAGACCTGACCAGGCAACCTTTCTCCCAAACAAAGAAAAACTTTTTGCACTTTCCTGATCATCCAATAAAATTCCAGTATAGACAGGTAACAGAGGAAAAATGCAAGGGGAAAAGAAGGACAAGATCCCTGCTAAAAAAACGGAGGTTGAAAATACTATCGTTTCCAATAAAGAACCAACTTTCTTAATAATTCTAATCCTATTTTACTATAATCAATTTTATTTGTATGATTTCTGCTACGCAAATTGAATTAGCTTGTATTTGAAAGATTTTTTCAGTACTAGTTCATTCATATTCTGCCCCCTATTTGCCCCCTAAACACAAAAAAAGCCTACTGACCAAGCTAGAAAGCTGATGAAATAGGCTTTTAAAATTCAAATTATTTAACAGCGTCTTTAAGAGCTTTACCAGCTTTGAATGCTGGAACTTTAGAAGCTGCAATTTTGATTTCTTTACCAGTTTGTGGGTTGCGACCTTTACGTGCAGCACGCTCACGAACTTCAAAGTTACCAAAACCGATTAATTGAACTTTTTCACCAGCTGCAAGGTACTCTGTTACTGCTGCGAATACAGCTTCAACTGCTGCTGCTGAGTCTTTCTTAGTCAATTCTGTAGCTTCTGCTACTTTAGCGATCAAATCTTGTTTGTTTGCCATGTTAACGATTCCTCCAATTTAATTTCTAATTAACAAATATAATCATATCCTAAAATCCCTTTTAGGTCAAGTTAAAAACACTATTTCTTCCCATTTTATTTATTTTTTTAGGAGTGGTAACGTACCAAAATAGCCCAAGCGTTCTCACCCGTGTGAGTTTGAATAATGGAACCCGTTTCCAAAACAGAAATTGGCTTTTCGACATAAGCTTGTAAACTTTCTTTCATCTCTTTTGCCCAATCAGCACTACCAGAATATGAAATTCCAATCTCTGCTACAGAACGTTCAGAGAGAGTTGCTATTAACTCATCTAACCATTTTTTAAAGGTTTTAGCTCCACGACCTTTAACAATTGGCTGCAATTCATGGTCTTTCATTTGCATAACAACACGTATATTGAGAAGTGAACTCAACAATCCAGTTACACGACCAATACGACCACCTTTTACCAAATTTTCCAAAGTTGAAACGCCAATATAGAGTTCTGTGTTGTTTTTAACTGCTTCTACACGAGTTAGAATTTCCTCCATATCTTTGCCTTCTTGAGCTAACTTCGCAGCCTCAACTACCTGGAATTTCAAGGCTTGATCAGTGAAGGAACTATCAATCACCGTCACGTCGGCAGTAGATAAACTAGCACCTTGGCGTGCTGCTTCTACAGTACCTGAAAGGGCATGAGACATATGAATAGCAAGAATCTGGCTACCATCCTTAGATAGTTCTTCAAACACTTCAGCAAAGACACCTACAGGTGGCTGGCTTGTCTTAGGAAGATTTTTAGCTTCTTGCATCAACTGAAGAAATTTACCTTCTTCTTTTAAATCAGCATCAGAATAAACAACATTATCAATCATTACAGATAGTGGAACAACAGTGATATCTAATTGTTTTACTAGTTCTGGTTCAATAGTAACAGATGAATCGGTTACAATCTTAATTTTTGTCATAGTTGCAATCTTTCTATTTTAGGATTCAGATTGGTTTTCTTACTCTTAATTATATCAAAAAAAGATTAAAAATCCTAATGGAGTCATTCAAATTTTCCTTAAAAATTTGATATAATCTACTTATAAGAAAAGAGGTTCCTATGATTAAAAAAATTTATCCCGTTTTAACCATTTTACTAGGTGCTGCTATTTATGCTTTTGGGCTGACTTATTTTGTAGTTCCCCATCATCTCTTTGAAGGAGGGGCGACAGGTATTACCCTCATCACCTTTTATCTTTTTAAAATCCCTGTTTCTCTCATGAACTTGCTGATTAATATTCCCCTTTTCATCCTGGCTTGGAAAATCTTTGGAGCCAAATCCCTCTATTCTAGTTTGCTCGGAACCTTAGCCTTGTCTGCCTGGTTGGCTTTTTTTGAGCGGATTCCCCTTCATATTGATCTTCAAGGTGATTTACTGATTACAGCCCTCATAGCGGGAATTCTATTGGGAATTGGGCTCGGAATTATCTTTAATGCTGGTGGGACAACTGGTGGAACTGATATTGTAGCTCGTATTCTCAATAAATACACTCATATATCTATGGGGAAACTGCTCTTTATCTTAGATTTTTGTATTCTCATGCTCATTCTCCTCATCTTCAAGGATTTGAGATTGGTTTCCTACACGCTCTTATTTGATTTTATCGTTTCTCGTGTTATCGATTTGATTGGCGAAGGCGGCTATGCCGGCAAAGGATTTATGATTATCACAAAACGTCCTGATCAACTTGCTAAGGCGATTAATGATGACCTTGGAAGAGGTGTTACTTTTATCTCAGGTCAAGGTTACTATAGTAAAGAAGATTTAAAAATCATCTACTGTATTGTTGGAAGAAATGAAATTGTGAAAATGAAGGAAATGATTCATCGAATCGATCCTCAAGCCTTTATCACGATCACAGAAGCCCACGAAATACTTGGAGAAGGATTTACCTTTGAAAAAGAATAAAAGAGGTCTTGTAGTGACCTCAAAAGTTAGACTAAATCTTCTATCTTTTGGGGTACAGATGTACTGACCCCAAAAAGTTAGACAATTAATTTAAGCAAAGGATTTAGTTCTGTATTGTACAGGGCTAAGTCCTTTTAGTTTTACCTTAATTCGTTTATTGTTGTAGTAATCAATATAGTCTACAATAGCTTGTTCCAATTGCTTAAGCGACTGAAACGACTTCTCATAACCATAAAACATTTCCGATTTCAGAATCCCAAAGAAGGACTCCATCATACCATTGTCTGGGCTGTTACCCTTACGTGACATGGATGCTTGAATTCCCTTACTCTCTAGGAACCGATGATAAGAATCGTGTTGGTATTGCCAGCCTTGGTCACTATGGAGAATGGTATTCTCGTAATGTTCCTCACCGAAAGCCTGGTCTAACATAGCTTTTACTTGTTCTAAGTTCGGTGATGTAGAAAGATTATAAGCGATGATTTCGCTGTTAAAACCATCTAAAACTGGCGATAAGTAAAGCTTTTGAGTGCTTGCTGGAATGGCAAATTCTGTCACATCTGTGTAGCACTTTTGCATTGGTTTGGTTGCTTCAAATTGACGTTGAATAAGATTATCTGCTTTCTTGCCAACCTCTCCTTGGTA
>NZ_JASHCQ010000008.1:0-58352 GCF_047464035.1 Streptococcus mitis | reverse complement strand
CCGGAAGTAGTTGGGGGTTGCCCCCTGTGAGATATGGAAGTCGCTTAGCTCTAGGGAGTTTAGCTCAGCTGGGAGAGCATCTGCCTTACAAGCAGAGGGTCAGCGGTTCGATCCCGTTAACTCCCATAGGTCCCGTAGTGTAGCGGTTATCACGTCGCCCTGTCACGGCGAAGATCGCGGGTTCGATTCCCGTCGGGACCGTTAGAATAACGGAAGTTATTTTAGACTCGTTAGCTCAGTTGGTAGAGCAATTGACTTTTAATCAATGGGTCACTGGTTCGAGCCCAGTACGGGTCATATATGCGGGTTTGGCGGAATTGGCAGACGCACCAGATTTAGGATCTGGCGCTTAACGGCGTGGGGGTTCAAGTCCCTTAACCCGCATTAAGATATAATAAATGAGCCGGCTTAGCTCAGTTGGTAGAGCATCTGATTTGTAATCAGAGGGTCGCGTGTTCAAGTCATGTAGCCGGCATTTTTAGATAGAAGAAAACAGTGCGAACGTAGTTCAGTGGTAGAACACCACCTTGCCAAGGTGGGGGTCGCGGGTTCGAATCCCGTCGTTCGCTTAGAGAGGCCGGGGTGGCGGAACTGGCAGACGCACAGGACTTAAAATCCTGCGATTGGTAACGATCGTACCGGTTCGATTCCGGTCCTCGGCATAAACTAATGAGCACCCTTAGCTCAACTGGATAGAGTACCTGACTACGAATCAGGCGGTTAGAGGTTCGACTCCTCTAGGGTGCATTTTTCTATTTAACTCGGGAAGTAGCTCAGCTTGGTAGAGTACTTGGTTTGGGACCAAGGTGTCGCAGGTTCGAATCCTGTCTTCCCGATATATGGCGGTGTAGCTCAGCTGGCTAGAGCGTCCGGTTCATACCCGGGAGGTCGGGGGTTCGATCCCCTTCGCCGCTATAATGATCTTGTTGGACCTTTAGCTCAGCTGGTTAGAGCTCTCGGCTCATAACCGAGTGGTCGTAGGTTCAAGTCCTACAAGGTCCATTTGAATAGTATGGAGGATTACCCAAGTCCGGCTGAAGGGAACGGTCTTGAAAACCGTCAGGCGTGTAAAAGCGTGCGTGGGTTCGAATCCCACATCCTCCTTTTTGTATTAACGCGGGATGGAGCAGCTCGGTAGCTCGTCGGGCTCATAACCCGAAGGTCGTAGGTTCAAATCCTGCTCCCGCAATAAGGCTCGGTAGCTCAGTTGGTAGAGCAATGGATTGAAGCTCCATGTGTCGGCGGTTCGATTCCGTCTCGCGCCATTTTTATTTATAATATTTATGCGGGTGTAGTTTAGTGGTAAAACTACAGCCTTCCAAGCTGTTGTCGCGAGTTCGATTCTCGTCACCCGCTTTGAACTTTGTTCAAATTACATTACCAAGTTTTTAACTTGGGCGCGTAGCTCAGGTGGTTAGAGCGCACGCCTGATAAGCGTGAGGTCGGTGGTTCGAGTCCACTCGTGCCCATTAATAGGAGAATTACTCAAGAGGCTGAAGAGGACGGTTTGCTAAATCGTTAGGTCGGGTAACTGGCGCAAGGGTTCGAATCCCTTATTCTCCGTTTTATTGAGAGTTTATAACTCTTTTTTTGTATTTTTAAGAATAGTAGAATAAAAACTTCAGATTTGTAAAACTTAATTGGATTACTTATCTGAAGTTTTTGGCTCTTTGTCAACTGTAGTGGGCTGAAGAAATACTAAAATTTGTATATATTGTTGATTTTATGGTTGTGCTAGTTTATTATTACTTCCAACTCTTGAGTGAAATTTCTCCGCTATTGAGCCAGATTTCTTTTCCGTTATCACATTGAACTAAAAGTTTACCATTTTCAGAGATATCTTTAGCAAGTCCTTTGTAGTCTTTTTGATCCAGTGTGAAAGTTACTTCTTTTCCTAGAACGAAGGACTGTTTTTTGTATAGGTATAATAGCTCTTCTGCAGGTGTTTCGAAGAAAGCACGCCAGATCTCTATGATTAATTCATTTCTTGTTATAGGTGCTGGTACATTAAATAAACTAGCAGCTTTTTCTTTTAATTCTTGAGGGAAGTCTTTGATAGCAAAGTTGATTCCTACTCCAATAATGATATCTGTGACTAGACCTGTTTCTACAGACGTCATTGCCTCAGTGAGGATTCCTCCAATTTTATGATTTTTGAGGTAGATATCATTGACCCACTTTATGTCGACATCTATTAATGTTAGGTTCTTAATGGCTTTGTAGATAGCTCCTGCTACAAGTAGTGTGTAGGATGGTAATTTGTCATAGGGAAGATTTGGTTTGAGATGGAGTGTCATATAAATGCCACCTTGTGAGGAGTAGAAAGAACGTTGAAAACGGCCTCGGCCAGCTGTTTGATAGGAAGCTAGATAGAGGGTGTTTGCTTCATTTCCTAAATCAATTGCTTCTTTTGCATCGAGTTGTGTTGATCTTGTTTCGGGTTTAAAACTGATTTTAATTGGAAGATTTTCTTCTAGAATCTCTGGAAGAATAAGGTCACCATTCATCAGTTTATAGCCTTTGTTTTTGACGCTATCAATTTCAATGCCTTCTTGTTCTAATCGCTTGATGGCTTTCCAAATTGATGTTCTGGTCAGTGATAGTTCTTCTGCGATTTTTTCTCCGCTGATATAATCGCTTTCTTTTGCTAGAATTTGGTAGACGGCTTGGTAGGATTTCATAGTGTTTCCTTTCTTTAGGAATTGTAAATGATTTAAATATAGTTTGGATAGTTGGTCAAAACCTTATTATATTACTACTATTTTAACACATACCTAGTCTTTACGGTATGATTTTCTTATAGTAAATCTAGTCATTAAGTTTGAGTTTTGAAATATCAGTATTTTTGCTCTCTTTTTTACCTAGTAAACGTTTCCTTTGTTTTCAAATTGCTAAAAAAGTGGTACAATATAGGGTAGCTTACTATTATCTGAATCAATTGATTTGGAGAGAAAGGATTCATTTTGAAATCAATAGGCTTTATTGAAAAGCTGAGAGGGTTGTCTAGTAAAGAGCTGATTTTATTGGGAATTATCCTGAGTATCTTTTTACCCTTTTATCTTTTTGTAGTTGTATTCTGTTTATATATTATCAGTTTAATTTTCACAGGAGACATGAAAAGTATTCTTCAGAAAATGGGGGAGCATCCGATGCTACTTCTTTTTCTTGGCTATAGTACTGTTATATCCGTTTTTGCACAAAATTGGATGGGAGTTGTGGCTTCAGTAGGAATTTTTCTATTTACTGTTTTCTTTTTGCATTATCAGTCGATTTTATCACATAAATTCTTTCGATTGATTTTGCAGCTCGTCTTGTTTGGTAGCGTTTTGTCAGCTGCTTTTGCGAGTTTAGAGCATTTCCAAATTGTGAAGAAATTCAACTATGCTTTTCTTTCACCCAATATGCAGGTCTGGCATCAGAATAGAGCAGAAGTGACCTTCTTTAATCCTAATTATTATGGAATTATTTGTTGTTTCTGTATCATGATTGCCTTCTATCTGTTTACAACGACCAAGTTGAATTGGTTGAAAGTATTCTGTGTGATTGCAGGTTTTGTTAATCTCTTTGGTTTGAACTTTACTCAAAATCGAACTGCCTTTCCTGCTATTATCGCTGGAGCAATCATCTATCTCTTTACGACCATTAAAAACTGGAAGGCCTTTTGGCTTAGTATTGGGGTCTTCGCGATTGGCTTGAGTTTCCTCTTTTCTAGTGATTTGGGAGTTCGGATGGGGACTTTGGATTCTTCTATGGAAGAGCGCATTTCTATCTGGGATGCTGGGATGGCCTTGTTTAAGCAAAATCCTTTTTGGGGTGAGGGGCCATTGACCTACATGCACTCGTATCCTCGGATAAATGCTCCTTATCATGAACATGCTCACAGTCTATATATCGATACGATTCTGAGTTACGGAATTGTGGGGACTATTTTATTAGTTTTGTCTTCTGTTGCTCCTGTTCGATTGATGATGGATATGAGTCAGGAGTCGGGGAAACGTCCGATTATCGGTCTTTATCTGTCTTTCCTTACAGTGGTTGCTGTACATGGAATTTTTGACTTGGCCCTCTTCTGGATTCAGTCAGGTTTCATTTTCTTACTAGTTATGTGCAGTATTCCGTTGGAGCATCGAACTTTGGTATCGGACATGACGGATTAAGTTTATAAGATTAAAATCTTCTATCTTGGGTAGGAGATTTTTTTACTGGGAAAAATTATTTCCAAATCGAAATAGTTGACAGTTAGAACGATGAGTGTTACAATTGTTTTATTCTTTTCGATATCGAAATAAATTGGAGGTGTTATGAAGGATAGTCATTTGCTAGCCCATCATATTCGTTTGTTGAATGGGCGGATTTTTCAAAAGTTACTGAGCCAAGACCCTGAAGCTCTTTATCGGAGTGAGCAGGGCAAGATTTTAGCGGTTTTATGGAATAGTGAAACTGGCTGTGCAACTGCAACAGATATTGCGCTTGCGACTGGGCTTGCTAACAATACACTGACGACGATGATTAAAAAACTAGAGGAACAAAATCTTGTAGCTATTAGTCCATGTGGAGAAGATAAGCGTAAGAAGTATTTAGTTTTAACAGAGTTGGGGCAGTCACAGAAAGAAGTGGGGCATCGTATCAGTCAGAAATTGGATACGATCTTTTACAAAGGATTTTCAAAGGAAGAAATTCGTCAGTTTGAAGCCTTTCAAGAAAGGATTTTGGCAAATCTGAAAGAGAAGGAAAATGAGGTTTAAAATAGAGCAAATTAGCTGTTTATAAGTAAAGGCCACTTTCGACTTTGTTTTCCAACTCTTAGGGTAAGGAAATTATGTGGTTAGCTATGGTCAGACTCAGATTGATGGCCTTGCTTATGACCAGTACGATATCTTCCGTTTAGACAACGGGAAAATTGTGGAACATTGGGATAATAAGGAAGTTATGACTAAGGTAGAAGACTGACCAATAGAGGTAAGTTTTAAATTGAGGATACAGAATGATTGAATACAAAAATGTAGCTTTACGTTACACAGAAAAAGATGTCTTGAGAGATGTTAATTTACGGATTGAGAATGGCGAGTTTATGGTTTTAGTTGGGCCTTCTGGCTCAGGTAAGACGACCATGATTAAGATGATTAACCGTCTCTTGGAACCGACTGATGGAAATATTTATATGGATGGCAAGCGCATCAAAGACTATGACGAGCGGGATCTTCGTCTTTCTACTGGTTATGTTTTACAGGCTATTGCCCTATTTCCTAATCTAACGGTCGCGGAAAATATTGCCCTGATTCCTGAAATGAAGGGCTGGACTAAGGAAGAAATTGCTCAGAAAACAGAAGAGCTTTTGGCTAAGGTTGGTTTACCAGTGGCTGAGTATGGACATCGACTTCCTAGTGAATTATCTGGTGGAGAACAGCAACGGGTCGGTATTGTTCGTGCTATGATTGGTCAGCCTAAGATTCTCCTCATGGATGAACCTTTTTCAGCCTTGGATGCTATTTCTCGCAAACAGTTGCAGGTTCTGACTAAAGAATTGCATAAAGAGTTTGGGATGACAACTATTTTTGTAACCCATGATACGGATGAGGCCTTGAAGTTGGCGGATCGTATTGCTGTCTTGCAGGATGGAGAGATTCGTCAGGTGGCGAATTCCGAGACTATTTTAAAAGCTCCTGCCACAGAATTTGTAGCAGACTTGTTTGGAGGTAGTGTTCATGACTAATTTAATTGCAACTTTTCAGGATCGTTTTAGTGATTGGTTGACAGCTCTATCTCAACATTTGCAGTTGTCGCTTTTGACCCTGTTACTAGCTATTTTTATTGCAGTCCCCTTAGCGGTATTTCTTCGTTATCATGAAAAGATGGCGGACTGGGTTTTGCAGATTGCAGGGATTTTCCAGACTATCCCGTCTCTTGCCTTGTTGGGACTCTTTATCCCCTTGATGGGAATTGGAACCTTGCCGGCCTTGACAGCATTAGTGATTTATGCGATTTTTCCGATTTTGCAAAATACCATCACTGGACTCAAGGGAATTGATCCAAGTCTGCAGGAGGCTGGGATTGCCTTTGGGATGACTAGGTGGGAGCGTCTCAAGAAGTTTGAAATTCCACTTGCTATGCCCGTTATGATGTCTGGGATTCGGACGGCAGCGGTCTTAATTATCGGTACGGCAACTTTGGCGGCCTTGATTGGGGCGGGAGGACTGGGGTCCTTTATCCTTTTGGGAATTGACCGTAATAATGCCAGTCTGATTTTGATTGGGGCCCTTTCTTCTGCAGTGCTTGCCATTGCCTTTAACTTCCTGCTAAAAGTGATGGAAAAAGCAAAATTGCGGACGATTTTTTCTGGCTTTGCCTTGGTGACGGTATTACTGGGTCTGTCTTATAGTCCAGCTCTTTTGGCTCAAAAAGAGAAAGAAAACTTGGTTATTGCTGGGAAATTGGGACCGGAACCAGAAATTTTGGCCAATATGTATAAACTCCTTATTGAAGAAAATACCAGCATGACTGCGACTGTTAAACCAAATTTTGGGAAAACAAGTTTCCTTTATGAAGCTCTGAAAAAAGGTGATATTGACATCTATCCTGAATTTACTGGTACGGTTACTGAAAGTTTGCTTCAACCATCACCCAAGGTGGGTCATGAGCCAGAGCAGGTTTATCAGGTGGCGCGTGATGGCATTGCCAAGCAGGATCATCTAGCCTATCTCAAACCCATGTCTTATCAAAATACCTATGCTGTAGCTGTTCCGAAAAAGATTGCTCAAGAATATGGTTTGAAGACCATTTCGGACTTGAAAAAAGTGGAAGGGCAGTTGAAGGCAGGTTTTACGCTTGAGTTTAACGACCGTGAGGATGGAAATAAGGGCTTGCAATCAATGTATGGTCTCAATCTAAATGTAGCGACTATGGAGCCAGCTCTTCGTTATCAGGCTATTCAGTCAGGTGATATTCAAATCACGGACGCCTATTCGACTGATGCGGAATTGGAGCGTTATGATTTACAGGTCTTGGAAGATGACAAACAACTCTTCCCGCCTTATCAAGGGGCACCACTGATGAAAGAAGCTCTTCTCAAGAAACATCCAGAGTTGGAAAGAGTTCTTAATAAATTGGCTGGTAAGATTACAGAAAGTCAGATGAGCCAACTTAACTATCAAGTGGGTGTCGAAGGCAAGTCAGCAGAACAAGTAGCCAAGGAATTTCTACAAGAACAAGGTTTGTTGAATAAATAACTTAAAAATGCTGAACCCAACTTCCTTAAACGACTAACTAGAAGAATGCTCAGACAATGTCGTCTGGGCTTTTTTGATTATTGAAAAGATAAAAAACTCAGTAGCCTAGAAATAAGGCAACTGAGCTCTACTCTGTATTCAATTTTTAGGAATGAGAAGGTCTAGATAAAATTGGACAACTTCTTGGTCTGTAAAGTCTTGCCCTTTTTTGAGCCACCAGGTCAATGTCTCGATAAAGTTGGACATGACTAAGTGTTGGAGGTAAGAAGGAGGCAGACTTGGGTGAGCTTTTTTCAACTTATCAGCTAGCACGGAATAGACATGGTGTTCTAGCTCTTTATGGAGTTGACGGAGGAAGTAGTCATTTTTAGAAAATAGCAGACTGGTGATATGGTCTTGATTTTTCTGAAAATGTAGAAAGAGGTGAGCGAGATAATCCTCGGTTGAAATGGACTCCTCTCTTTCAAAGATGTGATGAAAGAGGTGGCGACAAAGCTCGTCCAGAAGTAGTTCCTTGCTCTCATAGTGACAGTAAAAAGTGGAACGTCCCACATCTGCGAGATTAATGATATCCTGAACTGTAGTGGATTCGTAGCCCTTCTCGTTCAAAAATTGTAGAAAAGCCTGATAGATGGCTTTTTTGGTTTTACTGATACGGCGGTCAATGTTAGTCATATGGACATTTGAGGCAAATTGTTCAGAACTGAATAAAGCTGATATTTTGCTTCTATCCTTTCTTTGAGTTTTAGTGGATAATGATAATGAACAAGGTGTTCATAAGTCTATTATAACAAAGGAATGAGAAAAATGAAGGCAAAATATACTGTTTGGGTAGCTTTTTTCTTAAATTTAAGCTATGCTATTGTTGAGTTTATTGCAGGAGGAATCTTTGGTTCGAGTGCTGTTCTTGCTGATTCTGTCCATGACTTGGGAGATGCTATAGCCATTGGCATATCGGCCTTTTTAGAAACAATCTCAAATAGAGAAGAAGATAGGCAGTACACCTTGGGTTACAAGCGATTTAGTCTTTTAGGGGCCCTGGTGATTGCTGTGATTCTTATCACAGGATCCATCCTAGTGATTTTGGAAAATATAACTAAACTTTTTAATCCACAGCCCGTTAATGATGAAGGTATTCTCTGGCTAGGGATCATTGCAGTTAGCATCAATCTGCTAGCTAGTCTAGTAGTTCGCAAGGGAAAGACAAAGAACGAGTCGATTCTGAGCCTGCACTTTTTGGAAGATACTCTTGGTTGGTTAGCTGTCATTCTAATGGCGATTATCCTCCGATTTACAGATTGGTATATCTTAGATCCTATCTTGTCGCTTGTCATTTCTATCTTCATTCTAACAAAAGCAATTCCTCGCTTTTGGAGCGCACTCAAGATTTTCTTGGATGCTGTGCCAGAAGGTGTCGATATCAAGCAAGTCATGAGTGACTTAGAGGGATTAGACAATGTGGCTAGCCTTAACCAGCTTAATCTCTGGACTATGGATGGTTTGGAAAAAAATGCCATTGTTCATGTTTGCCTAAAAGAAATTGAACAGATGGAAACTTGTAAAGAATTCATACGAAACTTGCTAAAAGATTGTGGATTTCAAAACATCACTATTGAAGTTGATGCCGACCTAGAAACTCACCAAGCACATAAGCGCAATATAACAGAGTTAGAAGCAAGTCATGATCAAAATCATCATCATTGATGAGGTGTAGTATAAGTGAGCGAAAGCATAATAAAAAGTGTATACTTAAACTAGTAAAAATGGAGAGGATATGTTAATGAAATCAGCAGTCTATAAAAAAGCAGGTCAGGTCGGTATTGAAGAGGTTAAGCGTCCAAGTATTCAAGAAGCGGATGATGTTATTATTCGTGTGGTTCGTGCTTGTGTTTGTGGTTCGGACCTTTGGAGTTACCGCAATCCAGATATTAAATCGGGACATAAAAATAGTGGACACGAAGCGATTGGGATTGTCGAAGAAACTGGGGAAGCCATTACGACGGTGAAGCCAGGTGATTTTGTCATTGTCCCGTTTACACATGGATGTGGTGAGTGTGATGCCTGTCTTGCTGGCTTTGACGGTTCTTGCGATAATCATATTGGTAATAACTTGGGAGGCGATTTTCAGGCGGAATATATTCGTTTTCACTATGCAAACTGGGCGCTGGTTAAAATCCCTGGACAACCTTCTGACTACACAGAAGGTATGCTAAAGTCCCTCTTGACTCTTGCAGATGTTATGCCGACAGGCTATCATGCGGCGCGTGTTGCTAATGTTCAAAAAGGGGATAAGGTTGTGGTCATTGGTGATGGTGCTGTAGGTCAATGTGCTGTCATCGCGGCGAAGATGCGTGGAGCGTCACAAATTATCTTTATGAGCCGTCATGAAGATCGTCAAAAGATGGCTCTAGAGTCAGGTGCGACTGCTGTTGTAGCTGAGCGAGGTCAAGAAGGTATTGCAAAGGTGCGTGAAATTCTCGGTGGCGGAGCGGATGCAGCACTTGAATGTGTTGGTACGGAGGCTGCTGTAGAACAGGCGCTAGGTGTCCTTCATAATGGGGGACGTATGGGATTTGTAGGAGTTCCACACTATAATAATCGTGCTCTTGGTTCGACTTTTATGCAAAATATCTCTGTAGCAGGTGGAGCAGCTTCTGCTACAACATACGATAAGCAATTTTTACTAAAAGCCGTCCTTGATGGTGATATCAATCCAGGTCGTGTCTTTACTTCAAGTTATAAACTGGAAGATATCGACCAAGCCTACAAAGATATGGATGAACGTAAGACCATTAAGTCTATGATTGTAATCGAATAAAAAACGAATAGGAGTTTTAGAACTCCTGTTCGTTTTTTATGTTATCCTATTCATTCCTTGTACTTTCTCTCAGAGTCAGTCTGGTTCCCAACATGGTTAGGCTAGGGATTTTGCGACCGTGGAGTACTTCTTTATTAAGAATATCCATGCCTGCTCTGCCCATTTCTTCGGTATAGACGGTGATGCTGGAGAGGGGAGGATAGACTTGCTTGGTCAGGCTAGTATCGTTAAAGGAAATAAGACTGACGCGGTCTGGCAGGTTGATTCCAGCTTCTTGGAGGGCACGGAGGGCACCGATAGCTAAACTATCGCTAGCTGCGAAAAAGGCTGGTGGGAGTTGGTCTCCCAAGTTCTGAATGGCCTCCTTCATCAAGTCATAGCCAGACTGGGCGGTAAAGCTTCCTTGAAAGACTAATTCATCATGATAGATTCCCTTTGTTTGACTGTAGTTTCTAAAATTTTCCAGTCGCTTATCCTCAATGATTTCTTCTTGGTCGGTTGTTTCTTCAAGGCCTGTTAGAATCCCGATGCGGTCCATCCCTTGGCTGAGAAAATAATCGACAACCTGTTTCATGGCAGTGTAAAAGTCTGTGATAATGCAGGTGTGTCCCAGCGAGAGGGTATCGCTATCTAGAAAGACAAGAGGCTTTTGGTATTCTTCAAAGGCAGAGATCTGAGCTCGACTAAACTTTCCGATGCAGAGAATCCCGATGACTTCCTCGCTCAGTGTAAAAGGATGGTCATTAAAATAGCGTAAAATATCATAGTCCAGTTCTTGGGCTCTTTTTTCTATTCCTAGGCGAATCTGGTAGTAGTAGAGATCGTCTAGCTCCCCTTGTTCGCTGACCCATTGGATAATGGCAATCTTTTGCTTGGGCTTGTGGGACTCGCCTGTCTTGAGGTGCTTAGTGTAGCCCAACTCTTCAGCAACGGTTAAAATACGGTGTCTGGTTTCTTCTGTAACAGATAGGCTCTGGTCGCGATTGAGGACGCGGGATACGGTCGCGATAGAGACAGAGGCTAGCTGTGCAATGTCTTTTAAGGTAGCCATAAATCCTCCTCCTTTTAGGTTAGTATATCATATTTTTCTGTATTTTACTGATAGTTTAGTAAAATTTTAGTAAAAAGGATTGACCTTGGGAAATCCCTTGGATACAATAGAAGAAAACGATTACACGTTAAGGTGACTTAACGGACAGTAAAAGGAGAATTCATATGACACAACATCTTACTGCTGAAACTCTTCGCAAAGATTTTTTTGCTGTTTTTGGTCAAGAAGCAGACCAAACTTTCTTTTCACCAGGCCGTATCAATTTGATTGGTGAACACACGGACTATAATGGTGGACATGTATTTCCAGCAGCCATTTCCTTGGGAACTTACGGTGCAGCTCGTAAGCGTGACGACCAAGTCTTGCGTTTCTACTCAGCCAACTTTGAGGACAAGGGGATTATCGAAGTGCCTCTAGCTGACCTCAAGTTTGAAAAGGAGCATAGCTGGACCAACTATCCAAAAGGGGTTCTTCATTTCTTGCAAGAAGCTGGACACGTGATTGACAAAGGTTTTGATTTTTATGTTTATGGGAATATCCCAAATGGCGCTGGCTTGTCTTCATCAGCCTCCTTGGAACTTTTGACTGGGGTTGTGGCAGAGCATCTCTTTGATTTAAAACTAGACCGTTTGGATTTGGTTAAAATCGGAAAACAAACAGAAAATAACTTTATCGGAGTCAACTCTGGTATCATGGACCAGTTTGCTATCGGTATGGGTGCAGACCAACGTGCTATTTACCTTGATACCAACACCTTAGAGTATGATTTGGTACCACTTGATTTGAAGGACAATGTCGTTGTTATTATGAACACCAACAAACGACGTGAATTGGCGGATTCTAAATATAATGAACGCCGTGCTGAGTGTGAAAAAGCAGTGGAAGAGTTGCAAGTTGCCTTGGATATTCAGACCTTGGGTGAATTGGACGAGTGGGCCTTTGACCAATATAGCTATCTGATTAAAGACGAAAATCGCATAAAACGTGCTCGCCATGCTGTACTTGAAAACCAACGTACCCTCAAAGCGCAAGCATCTCTTCAGGCAGGAGATTTGGAAACATTTGGTCGTTTGATGAATGCGTCACACGTTTCCCTAGAGCATGATTATGAAGTGACTGGCTTAGAATTAGATACCCTTGTTCACACAGCTTGGGCTCAAGAAGGTGTTCTCGGTGCTCGTATGACAGGGGCAGGTTTTGGCGGATGTGCCATTGCCTTGGTGCAAAAAGATGCTGTTGAGGCCTTTAAGGAAGCTGTTGGCAAACACTACGAGGAAGTAGTTGGCTACGCTCCAAGTTTCTATATCGCTGAAGTTGCAGGTGGCACTCGCGTCCTTGACTAGTCAAAAGGAGGCTCTATAGTGACCTTAGTAGATAAATTTGTAACACACGTTATTGCTGAAAGTACCTTTGAGGAAATGGATCGAATCTACTTGACCAATCGTGTCTTGGCACGAGTGGGAGAAGGTGTTTTGGAAGTTGAGACTGTTCTGTATAAATTGATTGATCTCAAGGACCAGCTGGTCGAGGAAGCGGTTCGATTAGAGATGATTGAGGATAGTCAGACTGCGCGTGAAATTCTCGGTGCTGAATTGATGGACTTGGTAACGCCTTGTCCGAGTCAGGTCAATCGTGACTTTTGGGCAACATATGCCCAATCTCCTGAGCAAGCGATAGAGGATTTTTACCAACTTAGCCAGAAAAATGACTACATCAAGCTCAAGGCCATTGCTAAGAACATTGCTTACCGTGTTCCGTCTGATTACGGTGAACTTGAAATTACCATCAATCTCTCTAAGCCTGAAAAGGATCCCAAAGAGATTGCGGCTGCCAAGTTGGTGCAAGCTAGCAATTATCCTCAGTGTCAGCTTTGTCTTGAGAATGAAGGTTACCATGGTCGGGTTAACCATCCAGCTCGCAGTAACCACCGTATTATCCGTTTTGAAATGGCTGGTCAGGAGTGGGGCTTCCAGTATTCGCCTTATGCCTACTTTAATGAGCACTGTATTTTCTTAGATGGCCAGCATCGTCCCATGGCCATCAGTCGTCAGAGTTTTGAGCGTCTGTTGGCTATCGTAGAGCAGTTTCCAGGATATTTTGCAGGCTCTAATGCCGACCTGCCGATTGTGGGTGGCTCTATTCTGACTCATGACCACTATCAGGGAGGCCGTCACGTCTTTCCTATGGAATTGGCTCCCTTGCAAAAGACTTTCTCTTTTGCAGGTTTTGAGCAGGTTAAGGCTGGGATTGTCAAGTGGCCCATGTCAGTGTTGCGTTTGACTTCGGATTCCAAAGAGGATTTGATCAACTTAGCTGACAAGATTTTGCAGGAATGGCGCCAGTATTCAGATCCAAGGGTGCAAGTCTTGGCAGAAAGTAATGGAACACCACACCATACCATTACACCTATTGCCCGCAAACGCAATGGCCAGTTTGAGTTGGACTTGGTCTTGCGAGACAATCAGACATCGTCAGAGCATCCTGATGGCATCTATCATCCCCACAAGGATGTCCAACATATCAAGAAGGAAAATATCGGCTTGATTGAGGTCATGGGCTTGGCAATCTTACCACCTCGTTTGAAGGCAGAAGTGGAGCAAGTTGCCAGCTACCTCGTGGGAGAAGAGGAGACAGTTGCCGACTATCATCAGGAATGGGCAGACCAACTTAGAGCCCAATATCCAGACATAACAGATAAAGAAAAAGCCCTTGAAATCGTCAAGGACTCTGTTGGTGCTATCTTTGTGCGTGTACTTGAGGATGCAGGAGTCTACAAGCAGACGGAGCAAGGACAGGTAGCCTTTATGCGCTTTGTAGAGCAGGTCGGAATTTTGTCAGACTAGGAGCTTTCTCCTTGCACAGTCCTATAAAAAGTAGTATCATAGTGTCGTTTGAAATATCAGGAGGAAACGATGAAAGATTTTCATTTTGACGCTATATCTGCTTTTGAAAATTACGAAATTGAACAAATGAGAGATGGTCATGTTGAGGTGACGACCAAAGTAGTGGACTCGTCGCTCAACTACTATGGCAATGCCCATGGTGGCTATCTCTTCACCCTTTGTGACCAAATCAGTGGTTTGGTGGTTATCTCGCTGGGGCTTGATGGGGTGACACTTCAATCCTCTATCAACTACCTCAAGGCAGGAAAACTTGACGACGTGTTGACCATTAAAGGAGAATGCGTCCATCAAGGTCGCACAACCTGTGTAGTGGATGTCGATATCACCAATCAAGAAGGCAGAAATGTCTGTAAAGCAACCTTTACCATGTTTGTCACAGGTCAGCGGTCAGAAGACAGACAGGTGAGGATATAGATAAACAAAAAAGAGGCTCGCACCTCTTTTTTAGTTTCAGATAAATCAATCAATCAATTTCTTTAATAAACTTAGCAATTTCTTTTACAATTTCAGTAACCAAAGCATTTCCCATAAAAAACATTCTCATTTTATCAGATACCTCTACAATAGAACCGTCAGATAGTTTCTTTTTAGCTGTCCAATCATCTGGGAAATCCTGAAGGCGTTCAGCTTCAATAGGGGTAATTAATCTATATTTATTGTTTACAAATAATAAATGTGTGGAACGATTAACAGTTCCTTCGGATGTAAGCATTGTTCGTCCTGGAAGGTTTAAATCATCATAAGGGGACATTCCTCCTTCTGAATAGATGTATTGATGTCCGTCAGAGGATGTTCGTTCAATTTTTTTAGGTCCTCTAAGATATTGAAATTTTTCTAGTTTAGCCTGATCAGTTAAAAAATATTTTTCAGGTACTTCAGATTCATCTTGAAGAATTTCTCCTAGAGTAATCGGATTACCATTGTAGTTAGGTTCTGTATCAATAGAATAGTATTTTCCATGTCTCATAATTCCTGTATTCCAAACAGTACCAGTAAAAGTATCTGAAACTTCAACTATATCATTTGGTAACTCATAAAACACATGACGATTTTTAACTGCTATAGGTTTAATAGGAAATTGTTTCGCAAATAGACCTTGATTGAAAATATAGTCATCATACCTATTATCTTCAAAGATTTCTTCATTTTTTTCGTAAAGATTGTCAACTTTTTGGGCAAAGACTGTATCATTGCGATATACGAAAAAGAACACACGACGTCTTCGTTGGCTTCTTCCATACTCAGCAGCATTAATAACTCTCCACTCTACAGAATATCCAAGATTATTAAAAGCTGTGAGCATGATTGCAAAATCACGTCCTCTCTGTTTTGAGGGCGCTTTTAAAAGCCTATCCACATTTTCCAGAATTAAGTATTTGGGTTTAATGATTTCCGTTGCTCTAATGATTTCCCAAAATAAAACTCCTTTTTTTCCTTCAATACCTTTCTCATTTTTCTTGCTACGCGCAACAGAGTAATCTTGGCAAGGAAAACCACCGACAATCATATCGGCATCCATCTTGGAAAATTGTTCGTCTGTTATATCAGAGATACTAATATTGATATTTTCGCTATTGGGGAAGTGATAATCATAGACCTCAAATGCGTCTTGAGATTTACGAGATGGTTCCCATTGGTTTGCCCATTTTGTTTTAAAGAGTTGCTTATCGGCATTCTCTAATCCTATCCGAAAACCGCCAACTCCAGCAAATAGTTCGAGAACTTTCATCTTTTCTCCTTCATTTTTACAGTTTAATCCATTATATACTATTTTCAATGATTGATCAAGTATTAATGTTTGCTTTAGTTTAATTTGATATAATATAAAAGATAGGAGAAGAAAATGGATCAAAACTTATTTAACTATAACGATGAAGATATCGATAGTGTTATTGAATATTCTCACAAACTATTAAATAGAAAATTTTCCGATGTTATGGAAGAGTATAATCGTTCACTCTATAAATCATATGACGATTATAATGATAGAGTAGTCTCTGAGGTACAAGATAAAGCAATTAGTATGAAGTCAAAAGGGCAGTATGGAAATTATATTGAAAAATATTTCTATGGTTACCAGCCAAATAGTGACTCGGAAGCTGACTTTGAAAAAATAGGTGTAGAATTAAAAGTTACTCCTTTTAAGATAAACAAAAATGGGACACTTAGTGCCAAAGAACGACTTGTATTAACAATACTAAACTATATGGAGGAAAATTTAGAGGATTTTTACTCCACTCATTTATGGAACAAATGTGCAAAGATTTTGTTATTGTTTTACAATGGCTTAATTCCTAATCAAACAATGAAGGACTATGTCATTGAAAAAATATTTTTATATGAATGGTTTGAGGAGGATATGGCAGTCATCCTTGAAGACTATCAGAAGATTACAAATAAAATCAAAAATGGAAGGGCGCATGAATTATCAGAATCAGATGGAAACTATTTATCAACTTGTACAAAAGGGGCAGGTAAAGGAAAGGATTTAAGACAACAACCCTTTAGTCATGAATTAGCAAAACAAAGAGCTTGGGAATTAAAATCAAGTTATATGACCTATTTGATTAATCATAAAATCTTTAATCAATCAGATCAAGAGAGTGTTCTGGCTAATTTCAGGGGTGAGAAAAAATCATTTACTGAGGTTATTGCAGAGAAGATTCTCTCCTATAAAGGTTTCTCTGAACAAGAGTTATATGATAGATTTGAAGTGAATCCAAAAGCCAAAGGTAAGAATAGTACTCTGATTAGAAAAATTTTAGGCTTAACAGGGGATTTAGATAAAACTAAAGAATTTCAGAAAGCAAACATGAATTTGAGAGTTATTCGAGTAGATAAGAATAATTTACCTAAGGAAGACTCTCCATTTAAAACTTATTGTTTTAAAGAATTAGCTGAAACAGATAGTTGGGAATCATCACATGTTTATAATGAAATTTATAATAAACGATTCCTCTTCGTTATTTTTAAGGAAATTGAACCTAAGCTATTTGTATTAGATTCTATCAAATTTTGGGGATTTCAGGATAGACAATTAGAAGAAATCCAAAGAGTGTGGCAGGAAACTAGACAAATTATTTCTGACGGAGTTAAATTAACTCAAAATGGTAATAAAGTTTCAACTAATTTCCCTCAAAGTAAGATAAATAGAATCCTATTTACGAAATTACATGCTACCAATGCTTATTATGAAATTGAAAAAGGAAAATTTGTTGGGAAAGGCTCATTATCTGATACAGATGAACTTCCAGATGGACGTAGGATTACAAAACACTCCTTTTGGATGCCTAAGAAGTTTATAAAAGAAATATTAGATGGGAATTGGGATTGATTGTATTTATAATCAATTTGTGATAAACAAAAAAGAGGCTCGCACCTCTTTTTCTTATTTCTTTTTATGATTTAATACGGCATTGAGGACAATGGCGAGGAGGCTGGCTACGACGATTCCGTTTGAGAAGAACATTTGGAAGGCTGTTGGCATGCTGACAAAGAGATTACTGTTGTTGAGTCCGACCCCTGCAGCGATTGATACAGCTGCGATAAGGAAGTTGTGTTCATTGTTAGCAAAGTCAACACGAGCGAGGATTTGCATTCCTTGAATAGATACAAAACCAAACATCACTAGCATAGCACCACCGAGGACAGGGCTTGGAATGATTTGGGCAAGGGCGCCAAACTTAGGAAGCAGTCCAAGGAGAACCAGGAAACCAGCTGCGTAGTAGATTGGCAGGCGAGTCTTGATACCTGACAATTTAACCAACCCAACGTTTTGTGAAAATCCTGTGTAAGGGAAGGTATTAAAGATTCCTCCGAGAAGTACGGCCAAACCTTCTGCGCGGTAACCGTTGCGAAGGCGCGTGCTGTCGATTGGATCCTTTGTGATATCAGACAAGGCTAGGTAAACACCAGTTGACTCAACCATAGACACCGTTGCGATGATACACATCATGACAATAGATGAGATTTCAAAGGTTGGCATCCCAAAGTAGAGTGGAGTTGGGACATGGACAAGTGGTGCTGCTGCAACAGGAGAGAAGTCAACCAAGCCCATGCTAGCAGCAATGGCAGTTCCAACAACCAGACCAATCAAAATAGAGATAGACTTGATAAATCCTTTGGTAAAGATGTTAATCAAGAGGATAATCACAACAGTGATAGCTGCAAGTAAGAGACTTTGACCAGTTGGCTCTGGAACGTTATTTCCCATATTTCCAATAGCGACAGGGATCAAGGTTAAACCAATCGTGGTAATAACAGATCCTGTTACGATAGATGGGAAGAGATTGGCCACTTTTGAGAAGATGCCTGAAACAAGAACCACGTAAATTCCTGATGCGATAAGGGCACCAAACATAGCACCACTACCATGGCTTTGCCCAATCATAATCAAGGGAGCTACCGACTGGAAGGCAACTCCAAGAACGACTGGAAGTCCAATTCCGAAGTATTTGTTGAGTTGGAGTTGAAGGAAGGTTGCCACCCCACACATGAAGATATCTGTAGAAATCAGGTAGGTCAACTGTTCAGCTGAATAGCCAAGGGCTGTCGCAATCATGATGGGAACCAGGATAGATCCTGAGTACATGGCTAGTAAGTGCTGCAAGCCAAGAACGGCTGCTTGTGAGTGTTTTTCTTGAGTTTGCATTAGAGATCTGCCTCCTTAAAAATAACTTGACCATTTTCAAAACGATCTAAACGAGCAAGTGATAAGACTGGGTAGCCTGCTTTTTCAAGCAAATCACGGCCATCTTGGAAGGATTTTTCAATCACGATACCGATAGCTTCGA
This sequence comes from Streptococcus mitis, assembly GCF_047464035.1. Lineage (GTDB taxonomy): Bacteria > Bacillota > Bacilli > Lactobacillales > Streptococcaceae > Streptococcus > Streptococcus mitis_DX. The sequence continues at coordinate 39,561 of NZ_JASHCQ010000008.1, read as the reverse complement.
CTGTTGCTCCAGCCTGTTCGATGATTTGAATCAAGCCTTTGGCAGCTTGGCCATTAGCAAGGAAATCGTCGATAATCAAGACCTTGTCCTCAGGTGAGAGGAATTTTCCAGCGATAGAAACGGTGCTGGTTACCTGCTTGGTAAAGGAGTAAACTTCGGCAGTTAAGATACCTTCGTTCATAGTGATGTTCTTAGCTTTTTTAGCAAAAATCATGGGAACGTTTAAGGCTTCAGCTGTAAAAACAGCTGGGGCAATCCCCGATGCTTCAATGGTCACGACCTTGGTAATACCAGCAGAAGCAAATTTTTCTGCAAAAACCTTACCGATTTCTCGCATCAAGCCAAAGTCAACTTGGTGGGTTAAAAAGGAATCCACCTTGAGGATGTTATCACCCAAGATATGCCCATCCTTGAGGATGCGCTCTTCTAATAATTTCATAAGACCTCCTAAAGTCTAAAAGCCAATCCATTTGCTTGTTTATAGTTTCTAGCAAGAAATAGAAAAAGGACCTACTTAATCTCTAAGTAAGTCCCCAAAATAGGCATGGCAAAAAAGACCATCCCCTCAAGCTAACTTACTTATTGTTAGGTGTTCCGGCACCTTGTAGAGACGTCGTGCCAATTCACGACATAAACAAGTAAAACGATATTCGATTTAACATAGGCTTGTGCCAATGTTTTTATTTTACACTAAACAACTTTAGAAATCAAATATTTTGTTAATATTTTTGCTTAAAAAACGAACAAATATAATAAAAATGGGCAAAAATTAACTTATTGGCTAACATTTAGAAGGCTTTTCCATCATAAAAGGCATATTATCAAGATTTTTCAAGACTTGACAATATGCCTTTTTCTAACTCTAAAGACTTTTTCCCAATCTTTATTATTCTACTCGCTAAATCTTAAAAAATAGCCATCTGGATCCAAAACTGCAAATTCATGGGGATATATATAGTGATCCCCAACACGAAACTCTCTTTTGATTAAAGGACGATAAATAGGATAGTTTGCTTCCAGCAGTTTTTGGTGGAGCTGAGGAACATCTGCAGTGCCAAAGGAAATATTGACACCGCGCCCGAAAGGATAGGTCAGTTGGGCTAATTCTTCTGCGCTGCCTTCTTCTAACATGAGCTGGCAGTCTTCAAGCGAGAGGAAGAGAAATTTCTCCTCGGGGCGCTCGTATTCGACAGAGAATCCCAACAAGTCGCAGTAGAAGTGGCGCGACTGTTCGATGTCAGATACTACAAATTCAGGAATGACAGCTTGATAGTCCATTCGTTTTCTCCTTAGAGTTCAATCTCCATGACAATGGGTGTGTGGTCTTGGCGCGCACCGGAGTCAATCATATCAGACTTGGTCACCTTGTCAGCCACGCGGTTGCTTGTCAGCCAGTAGTCGATTCTCCAGCCTGTATTGTTGATTTTAGAAGTCTTGCTGCGTTGTGCCCACCAAGTGTAGCGTTCTGGAACATCGCCATGAATATGGCGGAAGGTGTCGGTAAATCCAGTTGCCAAAAGGTTGGTAAATCCAGCACGTTCTTCGTCTGTAAATCCAGGTGAACGGCGGTTGCTAGCAGGATTTGCAAGGTCGATCTCATTGTGGGCTACGTTGTAGTCACCGGTTGCAAGGACTGGCTTTTCTTTGTCTAGTTCAGCCAAGTACTCAGCATATTTGACATCCCAGACTTGACGTTCTTCCAAGCGTTTGAGACCATCGCCAGCGTTTGGAGTGTAAACTTGTGTCACGAAAAATTTATCAAATTCTAGAGTGATGATACGACCTTCCAAGTCCATGGTAGAAGGGGCGCCGATTTCTGGGAAGCTGATAGTTGGTGTAAGTTCTTTCTTATAGAGGAACATGGTACCAGCGTAGCCTTTGCGGGCGGGCTCTTGAGAAGAGCGCCACGTGTTTTCGTAGCCTGGGAAGAGTTCTTCTAAAATCTCAAGATGTTTTTTAGTAGGCCCCTTGGCAGAAAGCTTGGTTTCTTGAATAGCAATGATATCAGCATTTTCAGCGACCAAGGTCTGTAGGACTTCTTGGGACAATTTGGCACGAGCTGAGTCACTAGTTAGGGCAGCATTGAGGGAATCAATATTCCATGAGATAAGTTTCATAAAGTTACCTTTTTCATTCAGATTATAGATTTTATTATACCAAAAAAAGGTCTATTTCCCCAACGTATGGTTTGAAAATTACTCTTTAGACTTTATCTTTAGAAAATAAAAATTCCCTGAGCTATTTAGAAAAAAATCTAAATAGCTCTTGTGTTTAGAATAGAAAGGTGTATAATGTTATTTAGAAAAACATCTAAATAGAAAGTGAAGTTACATATATGTCAAATAAGAGAACAATCCTTCTTTTTGTGGTCTTAGCTTATGCCCTTGCTTGGATAGTATGGTTGCCACTATGGCTAAGTGGTGTTGGTCTAAATTCTCCATGGAGTCAGCTTGCTAGTATTGTAGCCATGTGGATGCCTGCACTTGCAGTCTTTATTTTAGGGAAAATCACGAATCAACCTAGTGGAATCAAATATAAATTAGTTGTGAATTTCAAGAGCAACTGGCGCTTTTACTTACTAGCTATCTGGTTACCAGCAGTCATCAGTTTTTTAGGAGCAGGACTTTATTTTCTTGTATTCCCTAGCAATTTCAGTCTTGGTTTTGAATCTATTCAAGCCATCTTACAAGAAAAAGGTGTCTCTCAATCAACCATTCCCTTATCTTTCTTGGTCTTGATTCAAATCCTAGCTAGTTTGACCTACGCTCCTTTTCTTAATAGTTTCTTTGCATTGGGAGAGGAAATTGGTTGGCGTGGCTATCTTTACCCAGCTCTAAGAGGACGCTTTTCAAGAGTCCAGACTCATGTCTTGCTTGGTCTCATTTGGAGTCTTTGGCATCTACCAATCAATTTGCAAGGCTATAATTATGGAATATCTTATTTTGCTTATCCTGTTTTGGGAGTTGTCGCCATGTTTCTATTTTGTTTTAGCCTAGGAATATTGTTGAGCTGGTTGTTGGAAAAGACAGGTTCTATCTGGGCTTCTGCCCTATTTCATGGGGCAATCAATGCAACTGCAGGTCTTGGTTTACTCTTTCAATTACCAGGAGAAAAAGTTTCAAGCCTCTTGATTTTAGGCCCATCACCGACCGGAATGCTATCAGTTCTACCTTGCTTATTCCTAGCCCTACTAATATTACAAAGGGAAAGGAGTCATTATGAGTTTTGCAAATAGTTTTAAAGCCTTATCTCATCCAGTTAGGAGAGAGATTTTAAATTTACTCAAAGCAGGTAGATTATCTGCAGGAGAAATTGCCAGTCAATTCGAGTTGACAAGTGCAACGATTTCACATCATCTCACGATTTTGAAAGCAGCGGATTTGATTCATGAAATGAAAGAAAAAAACTTTATTTATTATGAGTTAAATACATCGGTTTTAGAGGATATAATGGTTTGGTTAGCAGATCTGAAAGGAGATCATTTTGATGAAGATAAAAATCAATAAGAAATTGGTATTATTTACGAGCATTCTCATCCTACTACCTTCCCTTGTAGGTTGTGTTTTCTGGAATCAATTACCAGAGGAGATACCCACTCATTTTAATCTACTGGGTCAAGCAGATGGCTACAATCATAAAATGTCTGCTATCTTTGGATTGCCGGCTCTCATGCTTTTGATGCATTGGTTGCTTCTATTTATAATGATTAAGGATCCTAAATCTAGCAATATCAGTTCAAAAATACAAGTTTTGATTTACTGGATTATTCCTTTTGTATCTTGTCTATTAATGATTTCTATCTTCGGAGAATCTTTGTGTTATTCCATGATGAGCGGGATTCTAGCTCAGATTTTTATGGGAGTCGTGATGATTGTAATTGGAAATTATCTACCAAAAACACGCCGAAATTATATAATCGGTATTCGACTTCCGTGGACCTTGGAGAGTGATAAAAACTGGAGAAAAACACATCGATTAGCTGGAAAAATTTGGGTATTAGGAGGATTGTTATTGTTTCTAAATTCCTTTGTGCAACTGTATGTTTACTGGGTATTCTTCTTGACACTTTTCTTTGTAGTGATAATTCCTAGTGTCTATTCTTATCAATTATCAAAATTAGAATCTTGAAACAGGTATTTGAGTCATTAGTTAGAGAAGTTGGTCTGATAAGTCCATTTCCCCAACGTATGGCTTGAAAAATCACTCTCTTTCGTTTATAATTAAGAATGATTTTATGAAAGGGAGTGAAAATAAATGAAATTTTACTCATATGACTATGTACTTAGCCAAATCAGTCAGCAAAATGGCATCATGATTGGCTTTGGAATTGTTCTCCTAGCTATCACAGGATTTTTTGCTTTTAAAGCCTATCGAGATAAAAAGGGGACTAAGTTTCGGGAATTGGTCATGATTTTGGCCTTGACCTTGGTGGCCATGCTTTTGGTGACAATCTCAAAATACCAGACCAATCAAGCCTCTAACAACCAATTTCAAACCTCCCTTCATTTCATAGAGGTTGTTTCCAAAGACTTGGGAGTGGATAAATCAGAAGTTTATGTCAATACTTCTGCAGCCACTGATGGAGCGCTTGTCAAGGTAGGTCCAAATTTCTACCGCGCCATGAACGGGAGCCAACCAGACAAGTATCTTTTAGAGAAATTAGAATTGAATCAAACAGACGCTATTGAATTGGTGGAGGTAAACAAATGACACTCAATTATATGGAAATTTTAATCAAACTGGCCTTGGGGCTCTTCTCGCTTGTTTTTGTTATCAATGTGACAGGAAAGGGGAACCTAGCACCTAACTCTGCGACAGACCAAATTCAGAACTATGTTCTTGGTGGTATCATCGGTGGGGTGATTTACAATAGTTCAATCAGCATTCTGCAGTACGCAGTGATTTTGATGATGTGGACGATTTTGGTCTTGACCCTCAAGTGGCTCAATAACAATGTTCGTTTTGTCAAACGCTTGATTGATGGAAAACCAACTCTCCTTATCAAAAATGGGCAGATTGACCCAGAAGCCTGTCGTTCAGTTGGTTTGTCTGCAGCAGAAGTTGCTCTCAAACTTCGTAGCCAAGGGATTTTCCAGATGAAACAGGTCAAACGCGCTGTGCAGGAGCAAAATGGCCAACTCATCGTGGTCCAAATAGGAGATGAAAATCCTAAGTATCCAGTTGTGACTGACGGTGTGATCCAAGTCGATGTCTTGGAAACGATTGGCCGTAGCGAAGAGTGGCTGCTTGATAATCTCAGCAAACAAGGACATGACAATGTAGCCAATATCTTTATCGCTGAGTATGACAAGGGTGCGGTCACAGTCGTAACCTATGAATAAGAAAAACCTGGGGTCTTGGCCTCAGGTTTCTATTTGCAATCAGAAAGGGATGTTATGTCCATTATTCAAAAACTTTGGTGGTTTTTCAAGTTAGAAAAACGCCGTTATTTAGTCGGGATTGTGGCTCTGGTCTTGGTTTCCGTCCTCAACCTCATTCCCCCAATGGTTATGGGGAGGGTCATTGATGCCATCACATCGGGGCAATTAACCCAGCAGGACCTCCTTCTTGCCCTATTTTACTTGCTTCTTGCAGCCTTTGGGATGTACTATCTGCGCTATGTTTGGCGTATGTATATCCTTGGGACTTCCTACCGTTTGGGACAGATTATGCGATCTCGCTTATTTGAACATTTCACAAAAATGTCTCCAGCTTTTTATCAAACCTATAGGACGGGGGACCTGATGGCGCATGCCACCAACGATATCAATGCCTTAACCCGTCTCGCAGGTGGAGGAGTCATGTCTGCGGTGGATGCCTCTATCACGGCTCTGGTGACCTTACTGACCATGCTCTTTAGCATTTCTTGGCAGATGACGCTAGTTGCCATTCTTCCCTTGCCTTTTATGGCTTATGCGACCAGTCGTCTAGGGAGAAAGACCCACAAGGCTTTTGGTGAATCGCAGGCTGCTTTCTCTGAACTCAATAACAAGGTGCAGGAGTCGGTATCGGGTATCAAAGTGACCAAATCTTTCGGGTATCAGACGGATGAGTTGAAGTCCTTTCAGGCAGTCAATGAATTGACCTTCCAAAAGAACCTGCAAACCATGAAATACGATAGTCTCTTTGACCCCATGGTTCTCTTGTTTGTTGGTTCCTCCTATGTTTTAACGCTCCTGGTAGGCTACTTGATGGTTCAGAAAGGGCAAATCACGGTTGGGAATCTAGTTACCTTTATCAGCTACTTGGATATGCTAGTTTGGCCTCTCATGGCCATCGGCTTCCTCTTTAATATTACCCAGCGAGGGAAGGTTTCTTACCAGCGGATTGAGGAACTCTTGTCTCAGGAATCACCTGTACAAGACCCTGAGTTTCCTTTAGATGGCATTGAAAACGGGCGCTTGGAGTATGATATTGATAGCTTTGCATTTGAAAATGAGGAAACGCTGACGGATATTCACTTTAGTTTGGAAAAAGGGCAAACACTGGGCTTGGTCGGTCAGACAGGTTCTGGGAAAACGTCCTTGATCAAGCTCCTCTTGCGTGAATACGATGTGGACAAGGGAGCCATTTATCTAAATGGTCACGATATTCGGGACTATCGTCTGACAGACCTTCGTAGTCTTATGGGCTATGTTCCTCAGGACCAGTTTCTCTTTGCGACCTCTATCTTAGACAATATTCGCTTTGGAAATCCGAACTTGCCACTTTCAGCGGTCGAGGAAGCGACTAAGCTAGCCCAAGTTTACCAAGATATTGTAGCTATGCCCCAAGGATTTAATACGCTGATTGGTGAAAAGGGTGTCAGTCTTTCTGGTGGTCAAAAGCAACGTCTGGCTATGAGTCGAGCTATGATTTTAGACCCAGATATTTTGATTTTAGATGATTCCTTATCGGCCGTGGATGCCAAGACAGAGTATGCAATTATCGACAATCTCAAGGAAACACGTCAGGACAAGACAACCATTATCACAGCGCATCGCCTGAGTGCGGTTGTCCATGCAGATCTGATCTTGGTTCTGCAAAATGGTCAAATTATCGAACGGGGTACACACGATGACCTGCTAGCCTTGGATGGCTGGTATGCCCAAACCTATCAGTCTCAGCAGTTGGAAATGAAAGGAGAAGAAGATGCAGAATAAACAAGAACAATGGGCTGTATTGAAGCGCTTGATGTCCTATCTCAAGCCCTATGGACTCCTGACCTTTTTGGCACTAAGCTTTCTCCTAGCGACTACGGTCATTAAAAGTATCATTCCCCTTGTGGCCTCCCACTTTATCGACCAGTATCTCAGCAATCTCAACCAACTCGCTGTGACCGTTTTGCTGGCCTACTATGGCCTTTATATCCTACAAACTCTGGTCCAGTATGTCGGCAATCTTCTCTTTGCGCGCGTGTCTTACAGTATTGTTAGGGATATTCGTCGCGATGCCTTTGCCAATATGGAGAAGCTGGGCATGTCTTACTTTGACAAGACGCCATCAGGCTCTATCGTCTCGCGTTTGACAAATGACACCGAGACTATCAGTGATATGTTTTCGGGGATTTTATCTAGCTTTATTTCAGCAGTTTTTATCTTTCTGACAACTCTTTATACCATGTTGGTATTGGATTTTCGTTTGACAGCATTGGTCTTGCTCTTTCTCCCCTTGATTTTCCTTTTGGTCAATCTCTATCGGAAAAAATCAGTGAAAATCATTGAGAAAACCAGAAGTCTCTTGTCAGATATCAATAGCAAGCTGGCAGAAAATATCGAAGGAATACGGATTATTCAGGCCTTTAATCAAGAGAAGCGCCTGCAGGCAGAATTCGATGAGATCAACCAAGAACACTTGGTCTACGCCAACCGTTCTGTAGCCTTGGATGCCCTCTTTTTGCGCCCTGCCATGAGTTTGCTGAAACTCCTAGGATACGCTGTTTTGATGGCCTATTTTGGCTATCGTGGTCTTTATCTGGGAATAACGGCAGGAACCATGTATGCCTTTATCCAGTATATCAATCGTCTCTTTGATCCCTTGATTGAAGTGACGCAAAACTTCTCAACCCTGCAAACGTCTATGGTTTCTGCAGGTCGTGTCTTTTCCCTGATAGACGAGAGGACCTATGAACCTCTTCAAGAAAATGGCCAGGCTAAAGTCAAAGAAGGCAATATCCGTTTTGAACATGTGTGTTTCTCATATGACGGGAAACATCAGATTCTGGATGATATTTCCTTTTCGGTTAACAAGGGTGAAACCATTGCATTTGTAGGCCATACAGGTTCAGGGAAATCTTCGATTATTAATGTCCTCATGCGCTTTTATGAATTTCAATCAGGGCGAGTTCTCTTGGACGATGTGGATATTAGGGACTACAGTCAGGAAGAGCTGAGAAAAAACATCGGTCTGGTCTTGCAGGAACCCTTCCTCTATCATGGAACCATTAAGTCCAATATCGCCATGTACCAAGACATTAGTGATGAGCAGGTCCAGGCTGCTGCAGCCTTCGTGGATGCAGATTCCTTTATTCAAGACCTTCCTCAGGGTTACGACTCACCTGTGTCCGAGCGTGGTTCGAGCTTTTCAACTGGACAGCGCCAGCTTCTTGCCTTTGCTAGAACAGTCGCCAGTCAGCCTAAAATCCTGATTTTGGATGAAGCGACAGCCAATATTGACTCTGAAACAGAAAGTTTGGTTCAAGCTTCACTGGCGAAGATGAGACAGGGACGGACAACCATTGCCATTGCCCACCGTCTTTCTACTATCCAAGACGCCAACTGTATTTATGTTTTGGACAAAGGGCGAATTATTGAGAGTGGAACCCATGAGGAACTCTTGGCTCTGGGAGGAACCTATCACAAGATGTATAGTTTGCAGGCAGGGGCCATGGCCTAATACTCTTTGAAAATCTATTCAAGTCAGGTCAGCTTTATCTGCAACCTAAAAGCTGTACTTTGATTTTCATTGAGTGTAAGAAGGAAATCCTTCAAATTACAGATTTCTTTCACCGCCTTTTCCATTTTGTGGTATAATGAAAAATGTTGACAAATAGTATAATAAAAACAAAGGAGAAACAGCATGCTGAAATGGGAAGACTTGCCCGTGGAAATGAAATCAAGCGAGGTTGAGTCTTACTACCAGCTTGTCTCTAAAAGGAAGGGTTCGCTGATTTTCAAGCGTTGCTTGGATTGGGTTCTAGCCTTGGTTGTACTTGTTCTGACCTCTCCCATCTTTCTCATCTTGAGCATTTGGATCAAGTTGGATAGCAAGGGGCCAGTGATTTACAAGCAAGAGCGCGTGACCCAGTACAATCGACCTTTCAAGATTTGGAAGTTCCGTACCATGGTGACGGATGCGGATAAACAAGGGAGTCTGGTGACTTCTGCTAACGATAGCCGCATTACCAAGGTTGGCAATTTTATCCGCCGTGTCCGTTTGGACGAACTGCCTCAGTTGGTCAATGTTCTTAAAGGTGAGATGTCCTTTGTAGGGACGCGTCCTGAAGTGCCTCGTTACACAGAGCAGTATAGCCCTGAGATGATGGCAACCTTGCTTTTGCCAGCAGGGATTACCTCTCCAGCCAGCATCAACTACAAGGATGAGGACACTATCATCAGTCAAATGACGGAGAAAGGTCTGTCGGTTGACCAAGCCTATGTCGAACACGTCCTTCCTGAAAAGATGCGCTATAACCTCGCCTATCTCCGAGAGTTTAGTTTCCTTGGAGACATCAAAATCATGTTTCAAACCGTGTTTGAAGTGCTAAAATAAAGTAGTCATGAGAGAATGAGTACAGATAAAAGGAGCAAATCAATGCCAAATTACAATATTCCATTTTCACCACCCGATATTACGGAAGCAGAAATTGCTGAAGTAGCGGATACCCTGCGTTCTGGTTGGATTACAACAGGTCCTAAGACAAAAGAACTGGAGCGTCGCTTGTCTCAATATACACAGACGCCTAAGACTGTCTGTCTTAACTCTGCGACTGCCGCTCTTGAGTTGATTTTACGCGTCTTGGAAGTGGGACCTGGTGATGAAGTCATCGTTCCAGCCATGACCTATACAGCTTCATGTAGTGTCATTACGCATGTGGGAGCAACCCCTGTCATGGTGGATATCCAAGCAGATACGTTTGAGATGGACTATGACTTGCTCGAGCAAGCCATTACTGAAAAGACCAAGGTGATTATCCCAGTAGAACTTGCAGGGATTGTTTGCGACTATGATCGTTTGTTCCAAGTTGTGGAGAAAAAACGTGATCTCTTTACCGCTTCAAGCAAGTGGCAAAAAGCCTTTAACCGTATCGTGATTGTTTCTGATAGTGCCCATGCTTTGGGATCTACTTATAAAGGACAACCAGCTGGTTCTATCGCTGACTTTACTTCCTTCTCATTCCATGCTGTTAAGAACTTTACAACGGCTGAGGGAGGAAGTGCGACTTGGAAGGCCAATCCAGCGATTGACGATGAAGAGATGTACAAGGAATTTCAAATCCTTTCCCTTCATGGTCAAACTAAGGATGCTCTTGCTAAGATGCAACTGGGTTCATGGGAATACGATATCGTCACACCAGCCTACAAGTGCAATATGACAGATATCATGGCTTCCCTTGGTTTGGTACAATTGGACCGTTACCCTAGCTTGCTTGACCGTCGTAAGGAAATCGTGGATCGCTATGATCGTGGTTTTGCAGGTTCTCGCATCCATCCATTGGCACACAAGACTGAAACTGTCGAATCTTCACGCCACCTTTACATCACCCATGTAGAAGGAGCGAGCTTAGAAGAACGCAATCTTATCATCCAAGAATTAGCTAAAGCAGGAATTGCAAGTAATGTACACTACAAACCACTTCCGCTCTTGACAGCCTATAAGAATCTTGGCTTTGATATGGCGAATTATCCTAAGGCTTATGCCTTCTTTGAAAATGAAATTACGCTCCCTCTTCACACTAAATTAAGCGATGAAGAAGTGGACTATATCATTGAGACTTTCAAAACAGTTTCTGAAAAAGTACTAGCTTCATCAAAAAAATTGTAAAAAAGTCTTGACAAAGAAAAAACAAAGTATTAAAATAAGTTCAATAAATCAGAAAAGTAACTATTTTTGATCTTCAGGGAGCCTGTGGTGATTGTGAACAGGTGGTTGGAAGTAGTGAAAGTGGGCTGATTTTAAAAATGAATTTGAAACAATGAAAATTCGGTTCGCACACCTTACAGTGCAACTTGTTGTTAGACAAGGTAGAGATGTAAAGGGGAATAGTCCCTTTATAATTGAGGTGGCACCGCGTTACCAACGCCCTCACACGGAAGTATATTCTGTGTGTGGGCTTTTTTCATATCTTGGAACTAATACAGAAAGAGGAAAATTTTATGACAACTAAAGGTTATTTTGGACAATTTGGTGGTAGTTTTGTACCGGAGCCGATTCAGGCTTTGTTGGATGAGTTGGAAGTGACATTTGAAAAGTACAAGGATGATCCAGAGTTTTTGGCAGAATTTCGTCATTACTTGAAGGATTATTCCGGTCGCGAAACACCTCTCTATTTTGCAGAAAGTTTGACAGAGCACCTAGGTGGAGCTAAGATTTATCTCAAGCGCGAAGATCTTAACCACCTTGGTTCTCACAAACTCAATAACGTTTTATGACAAATTCTTTTGGCTAAACGTATGGGCAAAAAACGTGTTATCGCAGAAACAGGAGCTGGTCAACACGGTGTTGCGACAGCAGCGGCTGCAGCCAAGTTTGGCATGGCCTGTGATGTCTACATGGGGGCAGAGGATGTGGAGCGTCAACGTCTCAATGTTTTCCGTATGGAGATGATGGGAGCAACTGTTCACGCAGTTGAAACTGGAACGCGTACCCTTAAGGATGCGGTTGATGCAGCCTTTGGAGCATGGATGAATGACCTTGAAGCCTTCTACGTTTTGGGATCTGCTGTAGGCCCTCATCCTTATCCTACAATTGTTCATGAATTCCAAAAGATCATCAGTGAAGAATCTCGCCGTCAAATCTTAGAAAAAGAAGGACGCTTGCCAGATTACGTTATTGCCTGTGTCGGTGGTGGTTCAAATGCCATTGGTGCTTTTTCACAGTATGTGGCTGATGAAGAAGTCAAATTGGTTGGAGTAGAAGCTGCTGGTCATGGACTTGATACAGACAAGCACGCAGCTACTATGACAAAAGGTAGTATCGGAATTGTCGACGGCATGAAGACCTATGCAGTCTTTAAGGAAGACGGAGAGTTGGCTCCAGTTTACTCTATCTCAGCTGGTTTGGACTATCCAGGGGTTGGCCCAGAACACGCCTACTTTAAAGATTCTGGTCGCGTGGAATATGTGGCAGCGACAGATGAAGAAGCTGTTCAAGCCTTGCTCCTTCTCAGCAAGACAGAAGGGATTATCCCAGCGATTGAAAGCTCACATGCTATCGCAGAAGCAGTTAAACGTGCACCGAAACTAAGTAAAGATGACATTATCATCATCAATGTCTCTGGTCGTGGAGACAAGGACGTAGCTGCGATTGCAGACTACCTAGAAGCTAAAAAATAAAAGATGGAAAAATTACAGTCTTTTCTCTCACAGAGAGCTTGTGGTTGCTGGAAACAAGCAGAGAAAACTGTAAGGTTGGGTCCATCTGAAACAAGAGAAAAAAACATAATTCTCAAGGGAGTGCCCTTTATCGCACAGCCTGTTACAGGAGGTATCTGAGACAGGAATGAGAGATAGGAGAAATCCTATAATTGAGGTGGTACCGCGAATTTCGTCCTCACGCAAGTTATTTTGCGTGGGGATTTTTCATACAGTCGCCACGGACTAGAAGTAGAACTGAAAGGGAAATTACAATGGAACGAATCATTCATGGAGATGTCTTATCGCCAATCTTGGCTTATATGCGCCTAAAGGGGCAACACAAGGTTATCTTAGAGAGTATTCCGAGAGACAAGGAAACCGCTCGTTTTTCTATCCTAGCCTATAATCCAGTTTTTGAGATTAAGTTTGAAAATGGAGTCCTTTATCAAAATGGTCAAGTGATTGATCGGGATCCTTTGGATTTCCTTTATGAAGTGACTCATAAGAGCCAGCACCATTCAGACCTACCTTTTGGTGGGGGAGCCATTGGTTTTGTGGGTTACGATATGATTTCTCTTTATGAAGAAATCGGTCAAATCCCTGAGGATACAATTGGAACGCCAGATATGCATTTCTTTGTTTATGAGAGCTACATGGTTTTTGACCACAAGAAGGAAAAAATCCATGTTATCGAGGATGCTCTTTATAGCAATCGCAGTCAAGAAGACTTGGAAAAAGCCTTGAACCAAGTGCTGGAGGAATTACGCATCCCTGCTCCAAATGAATTTGAAGACTTGGATTTATCTCCGCTGGACTTCAAACCCCATATTGCTCCTCAGAAGTTTGAGGAAATGGTGGAAACCGCTCGCGACTTGATTCGTAATGGAGATATGTTCCAATGCGTGCTCAGTCAGCGCTTCTCAGCAGAAGTTACTGGAAATCCATTTGACTTCTACAGAAATCTTCGCGTGACTAATCCATCAAATTACCTCTATTTCTATGATTTTGGGGATTATCAAATTATCGGTGCCAGTCCTGAAAGTTTGGTTTCTGTCAAAAACGGCATCGTGACAACCAATCCGATTGCGGGTACACGACCAAGAGGGGCTACGGATGAAGAAGACAAGGCTTTGGCGACAGACCTGCTTTCTGATGAGAAGGAAACAGCAGAACATCGGATGTTGGTAGACTTGGGGCGTAACGATATTGGTCGCATATCTGAAACAGCCAGTGTCCAAGTTACCAAGTATATGGAAGTGGAGCTTTTCCGCTATGTCATGCATTTGACCAGCGTGGTCAAGGGGCGTTTGCTTCCAGAACTCACTGCTATAGATGCTTTGAAATCAACACTTCCAGCTGGAACGGTTTCAGGAGCACCCAAAATTCGAGCTATGAGACGTATCTATGAACTGGAAACAGAAAAACGGGGCGTGTACGCAGGAGCGATCGGCTACTTGTCTGCGACGGGTGATATGGATTTCGCCATTGCTATCCGAACGATGATTCTCAAAAATCAAACAGCCTATGTGCAGGCTGGGGCAGGGATTGTCTACGACTCTATTGCCCAAAACGAATACCAAGAAACCATTAACAAAGCAAAATCTATGACTAGAATTGGAGAACTAAGACCATGATTTTATTAATTGACAACTATGATTCTTTTACTTATAACTTGGCCCAATACATTGGGAATTTTGCAGAAGTTCAGGTCTTGAGAAATGATGATCCCAGGCTGTATGAAGAAGCTGGAAAAGCAGATGGTCTGGTCTTTTCGCCCGGTCCTGGTTGGCCAGTTGATGCTGGAAAGATGGAAGACATGATTCGTGATTTTGCTGGCAAGAAGCCGATTCTTGGGATTTGTTTGGGCCACCAAGCTATCGCAGAAGTCTTTGGCGGTAAGCTAGGCTTGGCTCCCAAAGTCATGCATGGGAAACAGAGCAATATCAACTTTGAAGCGCCATCTGTTCTGTATCAAGGTATCGAGGATGGCCGTGCAGTCATGCGTTACCACAGTATTTTGATTGAAGAAATGCCAGAAGACTTTGAAGTGACAGCTCGTTCGACTGATGACCAAGCCATCATGGGAATTCAACATAAAAATCTACCGATTTATGGCTTCCAGTACCATCCAGAGAGCATTGGAACGCCAGATGGCTTGTCTTCTATTCGGAATTTTATCGAGAAGGTTGTAAAGTGAGGAAACTAGGATGAAAGAGATTATTGAAAAACTAGCAAAATTTGAAAATTTATCAGGTGTGGAAATGACGGATGTCATTGAGCGTATCGTAACTGGCCGTGTAACGGAGGCGCAGATTGCTTCTCTCCTTTTGGCTCTTAAGATGAAGGGGGAAACACCTGAGGAACGCACAGCCATTGCCCAAGTCATGAGAGGACATGCCCAACATATTCCAACTGAGATTCATGATGCCATGGACAACTGTGGTACAGGTGGGGACAAGTCTTTCAGCTTTAACATCTCCACAACTGCAGCCTTTGTCTTGGCTGGTGGTGGTGTTCACATGGCAAAACACGGTAATCGCTCGATTTCTTCTAAATCTGGTTCTGCAGATGTCCTCGAAGCCTTAGGCATCAACCTAGACCTCAAACCAGCTGAATTAGGTAAGGTCTTTGATAAAACCGGCATCGTCTTTCTCTTTGCTAAAAATATGCACCCAGCAATGAAATACATCATGCCAGCTCGTTTGGAATTGGGAATTCCAACAATCATGAACTTGACTGGTCCTCTGATTCACCCAATGACTTTGGAAACACAGCTTCTTGGTATTAGTCGTCCAGAACTTCTAGAAAGTACAGCTCAGGTTTTGAAAAATATGGGTCGCAAACGTGCTATAGTGGTTGCTGGTCCAGAAGGATTGGACGAAGCTGGTTTGAATGGAACAACCAAGATTGCCCTTCTTGAAAATGGCGAAATCACCTTGTCAAGCTTTACTCCAGAAGATCTAGGGATGGAACGCTACGCTATCGAAGATATTCGTGGAGGCAACGCTCAGGAAAATGCAGAAATTTTGCTCAGAGTTCTTAAAAATGAACCAAGTCCATTCTTGGAAACGACAGTTTTAAATGCTGGTCTTGGTTTCTATGCTAATGGTAAGGTGGCTAGTATTAAGGATGGAGTTGCCTTGGCCCGTCAAGTGATTGCTAGTGGCAAGGCCCTTGAAAAACTTAGACTGTTACAGGAGTACCAAAAATGAGTCAGGAATTTTTAGCACGAATCTTGGAGCAGAAGGCGCGTGAGGTCGAGCAGATGGAGCTGGAGGAAATCCAGCCCTTGCGCCAGACCTATCGCTTGGCTGACTTTTTGAAGAATCATCAAGATCGCTTGCAGGTAATTGCTGAAGTTAAGAAAGCTAGCCCTAGTCTGGGAGATATCAATCTCAATGTGGATATTGTGCAACAGGCCCAGACTTATGAAGCGAATGGCGCAGTGATGATTTCGGTTTTGACAGATGAGGTTTTCTTTAAAGGGCATTTGGATTATCTGCGAGAGATTTCCAGTCAGGTGCAGATTCCGACGCTTAACAAGGACTTTATCATCGATGAAAAGCAAATCATCCGCGCTCGCAATGCCGGTGCGACAGTTATCTTGCTCATTGTGGCAGCCTTGTCAGAAGAACGTCTCAAGGAACTGTACGACTATGCGACTGAGCTTGGTCTGGAAGTCTTGGTGGAGACTCACAATCTAGCTGAATTAGAGGTAGCTCACAGACTTGGAGCTGAGATTATTGGGGTCAATAACCGCAATTTGACCACCTTTGAAGTCGACTTGCAGACCAGTGTAGACTTGGCCCAGCATTTTAAGGAAGGTCGCTATTACATTTCTGAATCTGCTATTTTCACAGGACAGGATGCAGAACGAGTAGCACCATACTTTAACGGAATTTTAGTTGGGACAGCTCTTATGCAGGCGGAAGATGTAGCCCAGAGAATCAAGGAGTTGCAGATTGACAAAGGTTAAAATTTGCGGATTATCTACCAAAGAAGCGGTGGAAACAGCTGTTTCAGCAGGAGCAGACTACATCGGTTTTGTCTTCGCACCTAGTAAAAGACAGGTGACCTTGGATCAGGCTACTGAGCTGGCAAAGCCCATTCCTGCTAATGTTAAGAAGGTTGGCGTATTTGTTTCACCAAGTCGGGCAGAATTGCTAGAAGCGATTGAAAAAGTTGGCTTGGACTTGGTTCAAGTTCACAGTCAGGTGGCAGATGATTTGTTTGAGAATTTGCCTTGTGCCAGTATTCAGGCTGTGCAGGTAGATGGAGAGGGTCATGTACCCAATTCTCAGGCAGATTATCTCCTCTTTGATGCCCCTGTGGCTGGGAGTGGCCAGACCTTTGATTGGGGTCAACTGAATACGATTGGACTAACTCAGCCTTTCTTTATCGCAGGTGGGCTTAATGAAGACAATGTCGTAAAAGCAATTCAACATTTTACTCCCTATGCAGTCGATGTATCGAGCGGAGTGGAGACAGATGGACAAAAAGATCAGGAAAAGATTAGAAGATTTATAGAGAGGGTAAAGAATGGCATATCAAGAACCAAATAAAGATGGATTTTACGGAAAATTCGGTGGACGTTTTGTCCCAGAAACATTGATGACAGCAGTTTTGGAGTTGGAAAAGGCTTATCGTGAAAGTCAGGCAGACCCAAGTTTCCAAGAGGAATTAAACCAACTTTTGCGCCAGTATGTGGGGCGTGAAACTCCTCTTTACTACGCAAAAAACTTGACCCAGCATATCGGCGGAGCCAAGATTTATCTTAAACGTGAAGACCTTAACCATACAGGGGCCCACAAGATTAACAATGCCTTGGGACAAGTTCTTCTGGCTAAACGCATGGGTAAAAAGAAAATTATCGCTGAAACAGGTGCTGGTCAGCACGGTGTGGCAACTGCAACTGCTGCAGCCCTCTTTAACATGGAATGTACTATCTACATGGGTGAGGAAGATGTCAAACGCCAAGCCCTCAATGTGTTCCGTATGGAGCTTTTGGGAGCTAAGGTTGAGGCAGTGACAGACGGTTCGCGCGTGCTCAAGGATGCGGTCAATGCAGCCCTTCGTTCATGGGTAGCTAATATTGATGATACCCACTATATCCTTGGTTCTGCCTTGGGGCCTCATCCATTCCCAGAAATCGTTCGTGACTTCCAAAGTGTTATTGGTCGAGAAGCTAAACAACAGTACCGTGACTTGACAGGTAAAAATCTACCAGATGCCTTAGTAGCCTGTGTTGGTGGTGGTTCTAATGCCATCGGTCTCTTCCATCCATTTGTAGAAGATGAATCAGTAGCTATGTATGGAGCTGAAGCAGCAGGACTTGGTGTGGATACAGAGCATCACGCAGCTACCTTGACCAAGGGTCGTCCGGGTGTCCTTCACGGTTCCCTCATGGATGTGCTCCAAGATGCCCATGGTCAAATTCTTGAAGCCTTCTCGATCTCAGCAGGTTTGGACTATCCTGGTATCGGTCCAGAGCATTCTCACTACCACGATATCAAACGTGCCAGCTATGTTCCTGTGACAGACGAAGAGGCCTTGGAAGGATTCCAACTCTTGTCTCGTGTGGAAGGGATTATCCCAGCCTTGGAATCTAGCCATGCGATCGCCTTTGCAGTGAAATTGGCCAAAGAACTTGGACCAGAAAAGTCTATGATTGTCTGTCTATCAGGTCGTGGGGACAAGGATGTGGTTCAAGTCAAGGATCGCTTGGAAGAAGATGCAGCAAAGAAGGGAGAAACTCATGTCTAAGACACTAACAGAAAAATTAAAGGCTATAAAAGCAGCTGGAAAAGGAATTTTCGTTCCCTATATCATGGCTGGTGACCATGAGAAAGGTTTGGATGGACTTGCTGAAACAATCCACTTTTTAGAAGATTTGGGTGTTTCGGCTATTGAAGTGGGCATTCCCTTTTCAGACCCTGTTGCAGATGGACCTGTAATCGAAGAAGCAGGCTTGCGTAGTCTAGCTCACGGAACTTCTACCCAGGCTTTGGTTAAAACCTTGAAAACCATTCAAACAGAGGTTCCACTTGTCATCATGACCTACTTCAACCCCCTCTTTCAGTACGGTGTGGAGAATTTTGTCAAAGATTTGGCAGATACAGCGGTTAAGGGCTTGATTATTCCTGACCTTCCTCATGAGCATGCCAACTTTGTAGAACCATTTTTGGCAAATACAGACATTGCTTTGATTCCTTTAGTAAGCTTGACCACAGGGATTGAACGCCAGAAAGAGTTGATTGAAGGGGCAGAAGGATTTGTCTATGCGGTTGCCATCAATGGGGTGACAGGGAAATCTGGCAATTACCGTGCAGACTTGGACAAGCACTTGGCACAACTTCATCAAGTGGCTGACATTCCAGTCTTGACTGGATTTGGCGTATCTAGTCAAGCCGATGTAGAACGCTTTAATGCGGTATCAGATGGCGTTATCGTTGGTTCGAAAATTGTAAAAGCTCTCCATGAAGGAGAGCCAATTGAGGACTTTATCAAACAAGCAGTAGCTTACCAAAAATAATCAAACAAGCAGCGAGTAAAAGGAAAGGCACGAAAGGAAGTCTTTCCTTTTTCTTTTGTAGGAGAAAGGCCAGAATGCCCGTCGCAGAAGCGAACTGAATTAAGATCAGTAGTTCAGTCGTACTAAAGATGAGAGCACAAGAAGTTAAAAAGAGAAAATCCCCTGCGCCCATGCGAATATCGATAAAATGCGCCAAAATTCCAAGAGCAAGGAAGAAGACCATGACCAGATTCCAGCCAGATCCGGCCATTAGGATTAGGTGGAAAGTCATCCAGACTAGTAAGGGATATTCCTGATGGCGAAAGTCGTAGATGCCCAAGGTCAAACCAGCGGTGATTAGGACGACTTGCCCCAAGGAAAGCAATTCCCAAGACCAAGCCAGAAAGAGGAGTCCTAAGCCCAATTCAAAAAGGGCATACCAGACAGGATATGTAGCCTTGCAGTAGCGACAGCGAAAGCGATTGAAGACCTGTGAGAGAATCGGAATCAAATCTAAGGGACGCAAGCGAGTCTGACAGGAATCGCAGTGACTAGCAGGTTGGATAATGGATTGCTCTGGAAAACGGTCAATGACCAAACCAAGAAAAGAAGCGAGAATGCTCCCGACAAGAAAAAAATAAAAATCAATCATACTTATCTATTCGTAAAAAATGGGAGAAGTAGTATAATGGAGAAACATAGATAAGATGGTGAGGCAAAGATGATAATTCGTTTTGAAGAAAAGGTGAGTACAGAAAACGCTCAGCTCGTATGCCAATGGTCCAACTTCCTTGGCAAATCCTTTCAAGAACAATGGATGGGAACAATGATTCCTTTTCCCTTGACAATTCAAGTTTTGCAAGATTTGGAAGGAATCTTTTCAATCTTTGAAGGACAAGAGTTTGTGGGGCTTATCCAGAAAATCAGGCAAGAAGACAGCAATCTTCATATTGGAAGATTTTTTATCAACCCCCAGAAACAGGGGCAAGGCTTAGGTAGCCAGGCTTTAAGGAAATTTGTTAGTTTGGTCTTTGAAAATGAAGACATAGATACTATTTCTTTAAATGTCTTCGAAGCAAATCAAGCAGCCCAGCATCTCTATCAAAAAGAAGGATTTGAAATCGTTCAAATAGTTGAAGCACCTGTACGAAAATACATCATGAAAAAGAGTAGATAGAAATCAAAAAAGCCTTGGTTCCCAAAGCTTTTTTATGTTATAAACTCATTAAAAGAACCCCCAGTTAGATTTGGAATATTTTTTATTCTGTGTCACATAAAAATAAATAAAATGAATGGCTATAGCTAGAGCTAAAATGGTTGTTATACTCACTACTATTATAGGATTAGAAGCAAAGATTAAAGAGAGAATCAAGGCAGCCAGATAGAGTGTCGCTTGGACACAGTAGTAACTTTTCGAATAGCGAAGATAGTGTTTGTTATGGGGCCCATTTACTAGGACAGCAGCTTGAAAGAGGCCAAATCCGATATAAGAGAAGCTGGTTGCAAAGAGACGATTAGCTTCAGGATTCTGAAGAAATCCCATCGATACAGTCATCATCATAAGTCCAATGAAAATAGGATAGTGACTGTAAATTAGAAATAGCCCCTTTTGATTAGATTTTTCATCAATAGCATGGTCGAATTGACCAAAATAAAACAAGAACAGAGAAATCATAATAATGAAATAAAGAACCGAATAAATCGAGAAATTCTCGATTGTAAAGAAGTTAGCTAGCTCCGTAATCATCTCTCCAAACATAATAATGACAAGAAGGGAGATGCGCTCGATTAAATGGGGGAGATTTACCTGGTAATGCTTATCTTTATTAAGCAAGATACTTGGCATAATAAATGTTAGCAGAATACTAGCAAATAAGATATAGACTCTAAGGTAAATAGGAAGAAGAGCTGCTAGATAGAATCCTAAACTTCCTAGACCTGTTATCCATAGAAAACCTTTGATACTTTCCCGATTAGCATCATCGGTTGATTTTCTAAAAAATTCAACCAAATATTGAAAAAATAAGGTAAGGGTTAATGTACCAATAGCCCAACAGAGATAATGAAAATATTGTTGCCAATCAGGTCCAATCATATTGGCTATAAAGAGTAAAATTCCCATTTTGATAAACATGATTACTATGTTAAATAAAGAGTTCTTTCCATAGCGATTGGTATAATCGGTTTGAATCATCCAGGAATCGATGAGAAACAAAGTAGCAATGAGAAAATCAAGGAAAGAATTCCAAGTCAAAATACCGTTATGAAGATGGTCAATTAAAGTAGTTACTTTTGAAATTGCAAAAACAAAAACTAAGTCATAAAAAAGTTCTGAAAATTCTACACGTTTATGTTTAATAAGAGTTGTCATCTTAAGTCCTTTCTATTCTAGAAGTACAATTTATTATAACAGAAAATGGTAATGAGAGAAAAGGATATGCTTAAATAACTTCATGTGACGCGAATGAACTGCGCCACAAAAGTTAGGTTTTTTCTGTCTAACTTTTGGGGTGCAGTTCAGAAGGGGTGTTTTTTCTATCGTTTTTTAGTGCTAAGACTACACAAAAAAGCCTTGATTCCAAGGCTTTTTCCTGTTGTATTTAGATGCCCCCTACAGGGATTTGGAAAGGACTTTCATATTGAGAGCAATTAAAAATATTGAAATATAAGTGATTTTAGGTATTTTCAATGTCATGATTTAAAAATGGGACAAAAGTGGGGCAAAAACCATACAGATTCTAAACTGTATGGTTCTTTTTTTATCTAACCAAGAAAGGTTAAAACTTATTAAAACAAATGCAATCAACTGTTGAAAACTTTTTAGTCCGTGTAATATAAAAACAAGTAAAAAGTTGAACTATAGGGAATATTGTGTCATAATAGGTAATAGATGAATAATTAATAGATTGGAAATAATGCTTTCTTACCTTAACAAGTTGAATTGGTTATACATTTTTTCGTCGCAATTGTGTCTATCTCTCGAGTTTAGCTAGTTTTTATAAGCTCTGGTTTCTAATCAATATAACAAATTTTAGAAGTGCATAAGACAAGATGGTGACATTACTACAGTCATTTCTAGTCACCATATGTTGCTGGCACAGGCTGTTTGTAGTGTTGGCTATTTACTAGTCAGTTTAATCGGAGTGTTTAATTTTTATTGTTGAAAGGTTTTTATATGGCGAAAATTCTATCTTTAGGTCTGACAGGTAAGAAATTACTTGCTCAGGGGTTCTTGTTTGTTCTGCTAGGTCTCATCTTGATGGTCACGGGGACTTGGTTGCCAGTAAAGGTTATTCGACTGGTTCTGTTTTTAGCTTGGATAGCAACGGTCTTAGATTTAGTATTACGTATTTTCAAAAAAAGTCAGTCAACGGACACCTTGGGAGTTGCACTGGTTAAATTGTTAGTGCTGGGATATTTGCTTGGCTCCAATCTTGCGACGGATGTGCCGATTTATATTTTGGCTCTTGTGATTGGAGTTTATCAGATTTTTCATGCTAGTATTAACCTTGTCACCTATCTTCTCTACCGCAAAAACAAAATTCGACCTCGTTTTCGTCTCTTACTAGATGGACTCGTACTAGTTTTTCTTGGTGGGACTAGTCTTTTGTCCTCTACAGGAAATTCTGTCTTTCAACTCTTTGTATTAGGGGCTTATTTTTTCCTTTATGGTGTGTCCAATATCCGTGATGGTTTCTTGTTTGAGGAGGAAATTGGGAAAAACCATCTCAAACGTCGTATTAGAATTAGCTTACCTATTGTCCTAGCCGCTCTCATCCCTGCAAGAACTTTAGCAAAAGTTAACAAATTTATGCTGGAAAATGCTGATGAGGAAGAAGATATCCATCTTGGAATAGTGAAGTCTGGTAAGACAGCGGAGCTTGAAATTTTTGTTCATACAGCTGAGACCTCTCTGTTTTCGGCAATTGGTCATGTGGATATCTGCTATCAAGGCCG
Organism: Streptococcus mitis; assembly: GCF_047464035.1. Taxonomy (GTDB): domain Bacteria; phylum Bacillota; class Bacilli; order Lactobacillales; family Streptococcaceae; genus Streptococcus; species Streptococcus mitis_DX. The sequence goes on along the minus strand of NZ_JASHCQ010000008.1, from coordinate 16,539 downwards.
TGTTATTTCTTATGGCAACTATGATCCGTCTTCTGAGACCTTATTTGGCATGGTAGGAGATGGTGTCTTATATTTCTGTGATCGTGACAAGTACATTGACCTATGTAAACGTGAGAGTCAAAAAACGCTTTTTGGTTATGGGATAGATTTGACGCCTGAAATGGAAAAAGCAGTTCAGAAAAAGTTGGCTGAATTGAAACAACTGACGATTCCATGGGAGCCAAGTGCAGATAAAATCATGACAGGTGATGGTAAGGAAGACTACACCTACGCTTATAAAATCAGACATGAGACAGATGGGGAACTTTATAAATTTATCAAATCTAAGTTTAAATCCTACTTTGTCTTATCTACAAACTGTGTGCTCTTGGCTGATACCATAGTCGGTCAGGCTGGCACCGATATCCTCTCACCCAAAGGATTTATCGCTCCAGGAACTTACCAAGCCTACCTTAATCGAGAGTTTGAAAAACCAAATAGTATAGTCGTATCTAAACATGTTTATTAAGGAGAATTTATGAACTTAGTAAAAAAATACACCCCGTTAATACTTTTTATAGGGCTGGTTGCTCTTGTAATTCTGAATGCATCGAGCTTTATATCAGGAGCAATCTCTCTCTTTGATGTAATATCAACCTTGATTTATGGTGCTGTTATTGCTTTTGTGCTTAATGTTCCTATGAAAAAAATTGAACAGTACTTAGTTAAATTGAAGGTAAAGGCAGAGTTGCGTCGTCCGATTGCCATGGTACTTGTTTTCCTAGCTCTTATCTTAATCGTGATTGCTCTTTTGGTTTTGGTGCTGCCAACCCTAGCCCAGACTATTAGTCAGCTGGGAACAGTCCTTTCAACAGTCCTTACTCAACTTGGGAAATTGCTAGGCAGCTCGGAATTTGTAACCAAAGACATGTTGTCAACTATCGTATCAGGCATACAGGGACAATCTAGTTCTATTAGCCAAGCTTTGATAGGTTTTTTATCAGGTCTGACTAGTAATATCGGCAATATTTTTTCAAGTTTGATGAATGCCTTTTTGATTATAGTCTTCACCTTTTTATTTTTATCCAGTAAGGAACATTTGGCAGCGATGACGAGTCGACTTCTAAAAGTTTTTCTTCCAGAGAAGGTGGTGATAAAGTTGACTTACATTGGACAAGTAGCACTAGAGACTTATGACCAATTTTTGATGAGTCAGCTGATTGAAGCAGTTATCATAGGAGTTATGATAGCGGTTGGTTACAGCGTGTTTGGGATACCCTATGGAGTAATGACAGGTATCTTTGCAGGAGTGCTATCGTTCATTCCTTATGTAGGGCCTATGATTGCTTGTGTTGTGGGAGCGATTTTTATCTTCACAGTGAGTCCTACTCAAGCCTTACTTTCTCTTCTTCTATATCAAGTTATACAGCTGATTGAAGGAAACCTTATTTATCCTAGAGTTGTAGGTCAGTCTATTGGTTTGCCAGCTATTTTCACGCTTGCGGCTGCTAGTATTGGAGGGAATCTTTTCGGACTACTTGGAATGATATTCTTTACCCCCGTATTTGCTGTTATCTATCGACTGGTTAAAGAATTTGTCGTCGCAAAGGAAAATCAGGTAGATTAAGAAAAACTAAATTTAATAAGATATACTGAGAAGAGAGTGAGAGATTCTCTTCTCTTTTATTTTTAAATACTTTGCTACAAAAAGCTATTGGACGTCAAAAAAAGCCTTGCAACCAAGGATTTTTCCTGTTGATTTAGATGCCCCTACAAGGCTCGAACCTGCGCCCCATAGCTTAAGAGTCTACTGCTCTACCGACTGATCTAAGAAGGCAAATAAAAAGCTGAGAATGTAACTTCCCAGCTTTTTTAATATGCCCAAAATGGCAGCTAGATTATTTACGAAAGGCATCAAGGATATAGGTGAAACCAACAATTAAAAATGCAAAGGCAACGACATAAACGACAAAGACACTTGTAGCTACTGGATTGAACAAAATCACTAGACCTAGTAAAAATGCAAGCAACGCTATCCACATGATATGGTTGCCAATAATAGGGAAAATCAATCCCAGACGATTGCCTTTAAAGAAAGCTATAATGGCTTCTACAATTAACCAAATTCCTAAAATAGTTGGAATGACAACTGGTAGCGTCACAAAGCCATAGGCAACGAGGTAAAGAGCCAAGAGAAGATTAACAATCCCTTGGAAAAGATGAGCTGGTGAGCGAAGCACTTTTGGTACAGAGAAATAGCCTAAAATAGCTGCTATAGAAGCAACCAGTAAACCAAATGCAATCCACCAGCTGTAAGCAACAAGATTAGCTACTGGGTCTGTAAATAGAAAGAGTGCTAAAAGGACAAAAACAACTCCTGCAAGGAATAGCAGTAAACGATTAGAAAATTTCATTTCAATACCCCCTATATAGTATAGTTTGATAATAAAAATATTATACACCTTTTTAGAGGAAATATCAATAAACAAAATGGAAAATTTGGAAGTTTCAGTCTGATTTATGAAAAGAAAATCAGTTTTTATTATTTTGAAAATAAAAAGAGAAGATAAAATTTGTCTTCTCTACATGAAAATATTGTATGGCATCAAAGCAAAAGTAACTGGCTTTACACTATTTGTTAAGATGTAATTTGGTTCAAAAAGAAAAGATAGATTTAAAAGTGGGGCAAATGATGAGGCAAATCAGTTATAGATAAGCAAAAAAGCCTTGGTTATCAAGGCTTTTCCTGTTGTATTTAGATGCCCCCTACAGGGATCGAACCTGTGACCCACGGATTAAGAGTCCGCTGCTCTGCCAGCTGAGCTAAGGAGGCAAAGAAAAAAGCTGTATTGGTGCCGAAACTTCACGGTTTGTATTGAACCCGCGCAATTAAGCAGGTGGGCAACTCGCTCTAACTGAAGCTGTTTCCGTGTGAGACGGCCTACATGCTGTTAGAAGACTTTTGTTTCCCTAATAATACAAAAAATAGTCGGTCAACACTTAAGTGTGAAGTCGTACACCACAGCGTTTCTATGTTTATATAATACCACTTTTTCAAAAAAAATCAAGAGGAAAGTGCAATTTTTTGAAAAGGATTTCAGATTTTTCGCAAACGGTCGATAGCTTCCTTTCTTTGAGCCAAAGCCCGTTCATATTTACCAGTATCTTCTGCTTGGAAATAGTGATGATTGCGGATTTTTTCTGGTAGATAGTCTTGCTTGACCCAATTTCCAGGATAGTTGTGTGGATAGAGATAGTCTTGGGCATTCCCCAGTTCCTTGCTTCCACTGTAGTGCCCATCACGCAGGTGTCGCGGAATAGGCAAGTGCCCTGATGTTTTGAGGTCGGCAAGCGCCTTATCCATAGCTACATAGGCTGAGTTGGATTTTGGAGAAAGGGCCAAATCAATCACGACATTGGCAATGAGAATGCGGGCTTCTGGGAAACCAATCCTTTGTGCAGCATCCAGAGCAGTCACAGTGTGAATCTGGGCTTCAGGATTGGCCAAACCGATATCTTCATAAGCGATAACAGTCAAACGACGAGCGAGACTTGGCAAATCACCAGCCTCAATCAAGCGGGCAGCATAGTGAAGACTAGCATCCACATCTGAGCCACGGATAGACTTTTGCAGGGCTGAGAGAACATCATAGTGGCCATCTCCGTCCTTATCCATGGTAATGTAGCTCCGCTGCAGGCTATTTTCCATGATGTCTAGGGTGATATGGCGAATGCCCTTGTCATTCTCAGGGGTAGAAAGAACTGCCAAATCCAGTGAGTTGAAGGCAGAGCGAAGGTCTCCGTTTGTAGAGGTAGCAATGAAATCCAGCGCATCCTCATCTAGTTCTACTGGAAAATCAAAACCACGCTCAGGGTTACTTAGAGCTATCTGCAGGGCCTCTTTGACGTCTTGGTTAGACAGAGGTTCCAACTCAAAAATTTGAACACGGCTACGAATGGCAGGAGTGACAGAAAAGAAAGGATTTTCAGTCGTAGCGCCAATCATGATGACCAGTCCACTTTCCAAGAGTGGAAGAAGAAAGTCTTGCTTGGTCTTGTCAAGACGATGGATTTCGTCTAGTAATAGGACGAGGCCACCAGAAAATTTCGCCTCTTCGGCGATTTCTTGCAGTCGTTTTTTACTATCAACTGTCGCATTGAAAGTTCGAAAGGCATACTTGGTCGTCCCTGCGATGGCAGAGGCAATACTGGTCTTGCCGATTCCCGGAGGTCCATATAGAATCATGGAAGACAAGCGGTTGGCTTCCACCATGCGACGGATGATTTTTCCTTGTCCGACCAGATGCTCCTGGCCGATGACCTGGTCGATGGTTTTAGGGCGCATGCGAAGCGCGAGATTGTCTGGCATAGCAGTCCTTTCTAACGTGGATTTTCTGATGTATATGTGGTAAGATGGTAGTATCTATTTTAGCACATTTCCGAGTAATCGGGGCGATTAAAGAGTCGCATAGAAAGAGGACAAAATGGCAACATATGGATTTTTAGATGTTTTAGAGGAAGAGTTGGAGAAGAACTTTCCCTTTGACTTTGAGATTAGTTGGGACAAGCGCAACCACGCGGTTGAAGTGAGTTTTTTATTAGAAGCGCAAAACTCTGCAGGCGTGGAGATGGTGGATGAAGACGGAGAGGTTTCGTCAGATGACATTCTCTTTGAAGAAGCAGTGCTTTTTTACAATCCTGCCAAATCAACAGTCAATGAGGAAGACTATTTGACTGTCATTCCTTACCTGCCTAAAAAGGGATTTTCCCGTGAATTTTTAGCTTATTTTGCCCTTTTCCTCAAAGATACTGCTGAGGTTGGGCTGGATGCGCTTATGGACTTTTTGGAAGACCCAGAAGCAGAAGAATTTGTCATGGAATGGAACCAAGAAGTCTTTGAAGAAGGAAAAGTAGGTTTGGAAGAGGGAGAGTTTTATCCTTATCCGAGATACTAGGAGTTTGACATGGAAATAGAGATTTCTGATTTCACAGGCTGTAAGATTGCTTTGTTTTGTGGGGATAAGCTCTTGACTATCTTACGCGATGATAAGGCAAGCATTCCCTGGCCCAATATGTGGGAACTTCCAGGCGGTGGACGTGAAGGTGATGAAAGTCCTTTTGAGTGCGTGGCGCGTGAGGTTTATGAAGAACTGGAAATTCATTTGACTGAGGATTGTCTGCTTTGGAGTAAGGTTTATCCAAGTATGCTTTTTGCGGATAAACAATCTGTATTTCTAGTCGGTCAGTTAACACAGAACCAGTTTGACAGCATCGTATTTGGAGATGAGGGACAGGGTTATCAGTTAATGAATGTTGAGGAGTTTCTTAGTTCCAGTCAAGTTGTACCTCAGTTGCAAGAGAGATTAAAAGATTATTTAAAAGTAAGTGATTAGAAAGGATGGTTCAGTTACATTTCTAAACTGAACCCGCCCTAAACACGGTGCCAAAAAGATAAACTTCTCTTAGACACAAGCGTCTTCAGAGAAGTTTCTATTTTGGCTTTGTGTTTTACGGGCTTGGTATCTTAAATATGGAAACATGGCAAGAGTTAAAAGTTACAGTCAAGCGTGAGGGAGAGGAATTGGTTTCCAACCTCTTGATCGAGCTGGGAGCGCAAGGCGTTGCGATCGAAGACAGTATGGACTATGTGGGAAATGTTGACCGCTTCGGCGAGATTTTCCCAGAGGTTGAGCAGCAAGAAGAAATTGTGGTGACCGCCTACTACCCTGAAACGGTGGATGTGGCAACGGTTGAGTCAGATTTGCAGGCTCGTCTCGCGGAACTAACTGATTTTATGGACTTGGGAGAGGTCAAAATGGGGACGACTGCCTTGGCTGAGGAAGACTGGGCAGACAACTGGAAGAAATACTATGAGCCAGCTCGTATCACTCATGATTTGACTATCGTGCCGTCGTGGACAGACTATGAGGCGACTGCGGAAGAAAAGATTATCAAGCTAGATCCTGGTATGGCTTTCGGGACAGGAACCCACCCAACTACCAAGATGAGCCTCTTTGCTTTGGAGCAGGTTCTTCGTGGTGGCGAAACTGTGCTAGATGTGGGGACTGGTTCAGGGGTTCTCTCTATTGCCAGCTCGCTACTTGGTGCCAAGGAAATCTTTGCCTACGACCTGGATGATGTGGCAGTTCGTGTTGCTCAGGAAAATATTGAGCTCAACCCTGGTATGGAAAACATTCATGTAGCAGCAGGAGACTTGCTTAAGGGAGTTGAGATTGAGGCAGATGTGATTGTGGCTAATATCTTGGCGGATATTCTCATTCATTTGACGGATGATGCTTACCGCTTGGTCAAGGATGAAGGCTACCTCATCATGAGTGGCATTATCAAGGACAAGTGGGACATGGTGCGCGAGTCGGCTGAGTCAGCTGGATTTTTCCTCGAAACTCACATGGTTCAAGGGGAATGGAATGCCTGTGTCTTTAAGAAAACCAAGGATATTTCAGGTGTGATTGGAGGCTAGCATGCAGCAGTATTTTGTCAAGGGGAGTGCAGTCTCTCCTGTCACCATCGAGGACAAGGAAACCAGCAAGCATATGTTTCAGGTTATGCGCTTGAAAGAAGATGATGAGGTGACCTTAGTCTTTGATGATGGAATTAAACGTTTGGCGCGTGTGCTGGATGTGGAAGCTCGTCAGTTTGAATTGGTAGAAGAACTAGCTGACAATGTGGAACTACCAGTTCAAGTGACCATTGCATCCGGCTTTCCTAAGGGAGACAAGCTGGAGTTCATTACTCAAAAAGTAACCGAACTGGGTGCCAGCCGAATCTGGGCCTTTCCTGCCGATTGGTCGGTCGCCAAATGGGATGGCAAGAAATTGGGAAAAAAGGTCGAAAAACTAGAAAAAATTGCCCTTGGAGCGGCCGAGCAAAGTAAGCGTAATGTTGTTCCAAGTATCAAGCTTTTCGAGAAAAAATCAGACTTCCTAGCTCAACTGGACCAATTTGACTCTATCGTAGTGGCCTATGAAGAATCAGCTAAAGAAGGAGAAAGCGCTGCTCTTTTACAAGCAGTTACTAGACTCGAGAAGGGAGCCAAATTGCTCTTTATCTTTGGTCCAGAAGGCGGCCTGTCACCTGCGGAAATAGAAAGTTTTGAAGCTAAAGGAGCAGTCTTGGCAGGTCTTGGTCCTCGTATCCTACGAGCAGAAACAGCACCACTTTACGCTTTATCAGCCCTTAGTGTTTTATTAGAATTAGAGAAATAAGAGGAAGAAAATGGAACAAAAACACCGTTCAGAATTTCCAGAGAAGGAACTTTGGGATTTAACAGCCCTATACCAAGACCGTGAGGATTTCTTGCGTGCAATCGAGAAAGCTCGCGAAGACATCAATCAATTTAGCCGTGATTACAAGGGCAAGCTTCATACTTTTGAGGATTTTGAGAAGGCCTTTGCGGAATTGGAACAAATCTACATTCAGATGAGTCATATTGGCAACTATGGTTTTATGCCTCAGACGACAGACTATAGCAATGATGAATTTGCCAATATTGCCCAAGCTGGGATGGAATTTGAAACAGATGCCAGCGTAGCACTTACCTTCTTTGACGATGCCTTAGTGGCAGCAGACGAGGAGGTCTTGAACCGTTTGGGTGAATTGCCCCACTTGACGGCAGCTATTCGTCAGGCCAAAATCAAAAAAGCCCACTATCTAGGGGCTGATGTGGAGAAGGCCTTGACCAATCTAGGAGAAGTTTTCTATAGTCCGCAGGATATTTATACTAAGATGCGAGCTGGGGACTTTGAAATGGCTGACTTTGAAGCTCATGGTAAGATCTACAAAAACAGCTTTGTTACCTATGAAAATTTCTACCAAAACCACGAGGATGCTGAGGTCCGTGAGAAATCTTTCCGTTCCTTCTCAGAAGGTCTTCGCAAGCACCAAAATACAGCTGCAGCAGCCTATCTAGCCCAAGTCAAGTCTGAAAAACTCTTGGCAGATATGAAGGGCTACGACTCAGTTTTTGATTATCTTCTAGCTGAGCAGGAAGTGGACCGTGCTATGTTTGACCGCCAGATTGACCTCATCATGAAGGATTTTGCGCCGGTTGCTCAGAGATACCTCAAGCATGTTGCCAAGGTTAATGGTCTTGAAAAGATGACCTTTGCAGACTGGAAATTGGACTTGGACAGCGCCCTTAATCCTCAAGTGACTATTGACGACGCTTATGATTTGGTCATGAAGTCAGTAGAACCTTTGGGACAAGAATATTGTCAGGAAGTTGCTCGCTATCAAGAAGAGCGCTGGGTGGACTTTGCTGCCAATAGTGGTAAGGATTCTGGTGGTTATGCGGCGGATCCATATCGCGTGCACCCTTATGTCCTCATGAGTTGGACAGGTCGTTTGAGCGATGTCTATACCCTGATTCATGAAATTGGGCATTCTGGTCAATTCATCTTTTCAGACAATCACCAAAGTTACTTCAACGCCCACATGTCTACTTACTATGTCGAAGCGCCGTCAACCTTCAATGAATTGCTTTTAAGTGATTACTTGGAACACCAGTCTGACGATCCGCGTCAAAAACGCTTCGCTCTTGCCCACCGCTTGACAGATACCTACTTCCATAATTTCATTACCCACCTCTTGGAAGCAGCCTTCCAGCGCAAGGTTTATACACTGATTGAAGAGGGAGAAACATTTGGAGCAAGCAAGCTTAATAGTATTATGAAGGAAGTCTTGACAGACTTCTGGGGAGGTGCCATTGAAATTGACGACGATGCGGCTCTGACTTGGATGCGCCAAGCTCACTACTACATGGGCTTGTATAGCTACACTTACTCTGCTGGTCTTGTTATCTCGACTGCGGGTTACCTCCATCTGAAAAATTCAGAAACTGGAGCCGAAGACTGGCTCAACCTCCTCAAATCAGGTGGCAGCAAGACACCACTTGAGTCAGCTATGATTATCGGAGCAGATATCTCTACAGATAAACCACTTCATGATACTATCCAATTCTTGTCAGACACAGTTGACCAGATTATCGCCTACAGCGTCCAGTTGGGAGAGTAAATTAAAAGAGTCTGGGACAAAAGTTTAACCTTAAATATAAAAAACGAACAAAACGAGTTATCTGACACTCAGAATTCTGTCTTGTTCGCTTTTTTTTCTAATCTATCGATTTTAAAAATTTATAATAAAGAATTTCTAAAATCAAAATTTTTTGTCCTGGCCTCTTAAATTATCCCCAAAAGCTATCTTCTTCAGCTTGATCTGAAGAGAAGAGCCACACTTCTTTGATTTTTCCGTCTTCAATACGGAAGAGGTCAATCCCGTTCATATTGAGTTCAGTACCATCAGCTCGTGTTCCAAGAAAAGTAACATTGGCTGCGATTAAATCCTTATTGTCAGAAACCCAATTTGTTATCACCTTAAAGGTTCCATTAGTTTTCTCAGCAAATGTAGCCAGGTGAGTTCCTAGCTTGTCCTTACCAACAACTGAACCAGATATACTATGATTACCAGGTTGATGCCAGACAATATCGTCTGCCATCGTTTCAAAGACACTAGGAAAGTCACCAGCAATTAAAGCTTGGTTATAAGCATTGAAAATTTCTAAGTTTGTTGACATATCTATTCTCCATTTCTTTTTTATGATATAATTGTAACAGTTACAAACAAAAAAACAAGTAGACACTTTTTTGATAGCTAGTATCAAAAGTAGTACTTTTATTGATACTAAAAGATAAATTTTTTTAAAAATAGAAAGAAGATATTTTATGACAAATAAAGTGAGTGAGTATGGTATTTGTCCATTTGCAACAACGCAGAGGGTTTTAACGGGGAAATGGGCACTGGTAATCATTTATCAGTTGAGTACGGGTACCAAACGATTTAAAGAATTGCAGAGATTATTGCCTGGGATTACTCAAACTATTTTGACCCGTCATCTCCGTCAATTAGAAAAGGATAAGATTGTTCAACGAAAGGTCTATGCCGAAGTTCCACCACGAGTTGAGTACAGCTTAACTGAAATGGGGCAGGAATTCAGAGTTGTTTTAGATGCTGTCGAGAAATGGGGTCTAGATTATATCAAGTTGCTAGAAATGTAGAGGTATTGACCATGTATCAAGAGTTACTCAGAAAAATATCTGAAGAAAGACCAAGTTATCATGAGGAAGAAATCCAGTGGTTGCTTGATCATTTGGGAGATCCTTCTCCAGAAATTCGTGATGACCTTGTTTTTACAAGCTTTGCTAGAGGGATTCAGGAAGAGCTATTTACACAGGAACAATTTCATTTCATTGCTGATGTGGTCTCAGCTGATGGAGGACTAGACAAAGAGATTGATAAGATAGGCCTGCCAACACTCGAACGTTCTTTTAGGGCGCTTATTTATGCAAATCTCTTGTCGGCGGACGCCAACCAGCAATCGGTTTTTTATCAGGGATTAAAAGCAGAAATTCGCAATGTCCTTTTAAATCAAGGTTTGTACTATCTTTCAAAAGAAAAGGATACAACGGGTTTTTCAAGTCAGTATGGTTGGGTTCATGCTTTTGCACATGGAGCCGATTTACTGACAGAGGTGGTTTGTCATCCAGACTTTCCTAAAAACAGAGTTCATGAAGTATTTGATATACTTGGCCAACTATTTAAAAGAATTTCGATTCGCTTTACAGATGATGAGGATTGGCGTTTAGCCAGAGTGATCTATGAACCTATTTTACAAGGGAAGTTGGAGCAAGAGCAAGTAGCTTCTTGGATAAAAGCTGTTGACTTTCCGATAGAAGAAAGGGAAGATTTTTATAAATTTTCCAACTTCAGATCCTGTCTGTTGGAAGTCTATGCTCAACTTGACCAGAGAAATAGTTTACAAGATGATTTGAAACAAGCTATTCAATCTTTTCAATACTAAGGACAAGCTAATATTACTTTTTGAAAGAGTTTCTATTGTATCCTCCTAACTAATAATGAAAACTAACAAAAGAGGTTGAATCATTTTTCAACCTCTTTTTGTGTATCTTAATGGAATTGCATACCACCATCAACGATAATGGTTTGTCCGGTAATGTAGTTTGAATCTGGTCCTGCTAGGAAGCTGACGGCAGCAGCCACATCTTCTGGTTCAGACAGCCGTTTTAAGGTAATATCTTTTGCAAATGTCTGCATACCCCACTCGTCATCTTTTCCTGCATTTTTACCAACTTCATGAGCGATATCGTACATCATTGGTGTTTTAACAATACCTGGTGCGTAGGCGTTAACAGTGATACCTGAGTCTGCTAAATCACGGGCTAATGTTTGCGTAATTCCGCGAACAGCAAATTTGGTTCCACCATAAACAGTTAGATTTGGATTACCGACTACACCAGCTTGAGAAGTTGCGTTGATAATTTTACCTCCGTGGCCAAGTGCTTTAAATTGCGCTTGTGCAGCTTGTGACCCCCAAATGACACCACCAACGTTGATACCGAAAGTACGTGTAAATTGTTCCTCAGTAATTGTATCAAGAGGAGTAGTTGGAGCAACACCAGCATTATTTACGACAACATTCAAATCACCAAAATGGTCAACAACTTTTTGAAATGCTTGGGCAACTTCTGCCTGTTTCGAAACATCAGCTACGACAGCAAAGGCATTTTCAGCTGATAATTCGGCAACAGCCTTTTCGGCTGTTTCGGGATTGTAGTCTAAGACTCCTACCTTAAAGCCATCTTGAACCAATCGTTTCGCAATTGCAAAACCGATTCCTTGACCTGCACCTGTGACAATAGCAACTTTAGACATATGATTCCTCCTTGGTATTCACGATACCATTCAAACGTTCATAAAAGAACAGCAAAGGTTTACAAATGAGCTTTTATAATGGGTTTTGTAACCCCTATCAAAACTACGCTATTAGTATACACCTTTGAAAAAAATGTTTCAAATAAACACTACCGTTTTTACAGAATTTTAACCTGAAATTTCCAATCAATTTTCTTGAAACCCTTTCCTACTTTTGATAGACTAGTATCTAGTTTTTGAAAAAAGGAGAAAGAAAATGAAAAAATTTGTTGCTGAATTAATCGGTACTTTCATGCTTGTGTTCATTGGGACAGGAGCTGTTGTTTTTGGAAATGGTCTTGATGGCTTAGGTCACCTTGGAATCGCCTTTGCCTTTGGTCTGGCAATCGTGGTTGCTGCTTACTCAATCGGAACTGTTTCAGGTGCTCACTTGAACCCAGCGGTTTCGATCGCTATGTTTGTAAACAAACGTTTGTCATCTTCGGAGCTTGTTAACTACATCCTTGGGCAAGTAGTTGGAGCTTTCCTTGCATCAGCTGCGCTATTCTTCCTCTTGGCGAACTCAGGGATGTCAACTACTAGTCTTGGTGAAAATGCCTTGGCAAACGGTGTCACTGTCTTTGGTGGTTTCTTGTTTGAAACAATCGCAACCTTCTTGTTTGTCTTGGTTATCATGACCGTGACTTCAGAAAGCAAAGGAAATGGCGCGATTGCTGGTTTGGTAATCGGTTTGTCCTTGATGGCCATGATCCTTGTGGGATTGAACATTACTGGACTTTCAGTAAACCCAGCTCGTAGCTTGGCACCAGCTGTCTTGGTAGGTGGCTCAGCCCTTCAACAAGTATGGATTTTCATCCTTGCTCCAATCGTTGGTGGGATTCTTGCAGCCCTTGTTGCTAAAAACTTCCTTGGGACAGAAGAATAATTGAAATTCAAAAAGCCTTGCTCCTCATTTTGAGGAACAGGGCTTTTTCGTATGAGTTTAACGGTTATCAATTTTCTCTGGATAAAGGTCGTGTTGGAATAGGCGTTGTTCTGCCAAGCCTTCATACTTAGTTCCAGGCTTACCGTAGTTGTAGTAGGGGTCAATTGAGATGCCACCGCGAGGAGTGAATTTTCCCCAGACTTCTAAATAGCGAGGGTCTAGCAAGTTGACCAAGTCTTTCCCGATGGTGTTGATACAGTTTTCGTGGAAATCTCCATGATTTCGGTAGCTAAAGAGGTAGAGTTTGAGGGATTTTGACTCCACACAGAGCTTGTCAGGGATGTAGGAAATATAGATAGTCGCAAAGTCTGGCTGAGCAGTGATTGGGCAAAGTGAGGTAAATTCAGGACAGTTAAATTTGATGAAATAGTCATTTTCCACATGACGATTGTCAAAGGATTCGAGGACTTCTGGTTGATACTCGAAAATGTAGTTGGTTTCTTTGTTGCCTAGTAGGCTGAGGTTTTTCATTTCTTCTTGTTGTGACATGATTTTTTCTTTCTAATTTTAAACACCACGTTGGTTGTCGTAGAGGAGGGTATGGAGTTGAGGAAGGACGCGGACATTGCCCCAGCTATCGTCAGCAGCGACGCGTTCCCAGAGTTCTTTGAGACGGTCCAGTTGGTCTTGGACAATATTACCTGTAGCTTTTGGCTCAGGATTTCCAGCTGATAAGAAGAGAACATCTGGTTGATAGCGCTCTTGGATGCCTTTGGCAAAGGCCAAATCGGCATCATCAAAGACTGGAATTTTAAAGGTGACCTTGTCTGGATCCAATTGGGAAACGATAAAGTCCAAGGTCTCAAAGTTGACTTCCATTTTTGATGAAGGAGGTTTGGGACTCAGGGTGACTTGGTCAATGTCTTTTAACCAATTTTGCCAGCGAGAACCTTGGGTTTCAACAGCCAGAGTGACACCGCGTTCCTTGAGCTTGGTTACTAGCTCAGCCATGTTGGCTGCTAGGATAGCAGGATTTCCCCCAGATAGGGTGACGTAGTCGTAGCTCCCTAATTTATCCAAGGCAGCAATAACCTCGTCAGCTGTCATACGAGTTGGTTTTTCAGAGCCATCCCAAGTAAAGGCAGAGTCGCACCAGTCGCAGTGGTAGTCGCAACCAGCAGTGCGGACAAACATGGTTTTCTGCCCAATAGCACGGCCTTCACCTTGAAAGGTAGGACCAAAAATTTCCAAAACTGGTAGTTTGAGGACACGTTCCCTAGTCATCTAACCACTCCCGTCTAAACTCTGCAAAGGCAGTAGGAGTTTCATAGAGGCGAACGTATTCTAAACGAAGACCTCGTTCATCTGGTAACTCTTGATTCATGGTTTGGAAAATCCAGTAAACCATATTTTCAGCGGTTGTATTCATATAGGGCAGGGTTTCATTGAGATAGCGATGATCTAAGTGGGGTTCTAAGTAGTTTTTGTAGATAGCTTTGATGTCTCCGAAATCGTAGGTCATGCCACGTTCATCTAAAAATCCACTGACAGCAATCTGCAAATGATAGGTGTGGCCGTGCAGGGATTTGCATTTTCCCTCATAGTGAAAGAGGTGGTGGGCAGCATCGAAGGTGAACTCTTTTGATACCAAGGTTCTGTGAGGATTGTAGACAAGAGACTCTCCAGTTTCCTGTTTGATTTCTTTGGGTGCAAAAAACATTAGGCCTTTCCTTTCTGTGAGAGATAAACATCTAAACCATGTTGACGTAGGTGGCAGGCTGGACAATCTCCACAGCCACTTCCGATAATCCCGTTGTAGCAGGTTAAAGTTTTTTCACGAACATAGTCGAAGGCACCGAGTTGGTCAGCTAACTCCCAAGTTTCAGCCTTGTCTAGCCACATGAGAGGTGTTTGGATAACAAAGTCGTAATCCATAGCAAGGTTGAGGGTAACATTAAGAGATTTGACAAAGACATCCCGGCAGTCAGGGTAGCCTGAGAAGTCTGTCTCGCAGACACCTGTCACGATATCTTTAATGCCACGTTGCTTAGCAAGGACTGCCGCAAAGGATAGAAAGAGGTGGTTGCGACCGTCAACAAAGGTATTGGGAACCTCTCCCTCTTTTTGCTCAATTTCCAGATCAGAGGTCAGGGCATTTTCAGTGATTTGCCCCAGCAGAGACATATCTAGGATGTGATGACGAATCCCCTGTTCCTTAGCGATTTCTCTAGCAACTTGAATTTCGAGGTGATGGCGTTGACCGTAGGCAAAGGTGATGGCTTCAACCGTTTCATAGTGTTCTTTAGCCCAAAAGAGGCAGGTTGTAGAATCTTGACCGCCACTAAAGACGACCAAGGCTGATTGACGTTTCATAGTACTCCTTCCAAAATGGGAAATGTTTAGAGCACGCAAAAAGCTCCCTTGAGGGAGCTAAAAAATACCAAGTAGAGGTTTTTTTTAGCGATGGCATGTCCCAAACATCGTAATATTCTAACTACAGTCTAGCATATTTTTTGAAAAATGGCAAAGGGAAAGAAAAAAGAGACCAAAGCAAGTACTTGGTCTCTAGTGTGATTAGCTCAATTCAGCAACGATGGCCTTGATTTGTTCTGCTGTGTGTACACCAGCAACTTGTTTGACAACTTGGCCGTCTTTTTTGAAGAGAAGAGTTGGGATAGACATAATTCCAAAAGCACGAGCTGTGTTTGGATTTTCATCAACGTCCATTTTAACGATTTTCAAGACATCTTCTGAAAGTTCTTCAGACAATTTATCCAAGATTGGACCTTGCATACGACATGGACCACACCAAGTTGCCCAGAAGTCTACCAAGACCAAACCGTCTTTTGTTTCTTGTTCGAATGTTGCATCTGTAATTGCTTTTGCCATTGTATTTCTCCTTTTTTAGTTATATTGGCTTAAATCTTGTTTCATGAGATAGAAGAAGACATCTCCATAAGTCCCATGATAGTCCAAATCATGACCGTTGTAAGTTAATTTTTGGACAGGGTAGTAGTCTGCGACGCCGATAAGACAAGCTTGTTGTGAACGATCAAAGTCTTCATAAGATTCGAAAGTTACAGTTCTTTCGTTCTTGCTGGCATCTAGATAGGTAATTTCAATCATTTTAAAAACTCCTTTGTTTAATGATGACTTTATTTTACTCCTTGTAAAAGAGAATGTCAAGAAAAATGATTGCGCACGCAACTTTTTTTCTAAAATCATCTTAAATCAAGAAATCTAAACCAGTTTCCAAGCTTTCTTCGACAGCTTTCTGTAGAGAGGCCAGTGTCTTTTGCCCATCACCTGTCAGGCAGATAAAACTAGAGCGTCTATCTTGATCACAACACCTGCGACTAAGTAGACCGCAATTTTTGGCTTCCAAGCGAGCCACCATCCGAGAAACAGCGCTCGGGCTCAGATGAAGCTTATCTGGCAGGTCAATCTGGCGTAGAGATTTTTCTTGAGCCAAGTCCAGATAGTAGAGCAGGTAGAACTCTTTCAAGGTCAGACTTTGCTCGCTCTGCTGAGCAATTGTCTCTTCCAAGAGACTTTCAATTTCTTTCTGACGCCGATTGAAATCAAACCATTTTTCCAAATAGGTCATAGTATCTCCTTTCTTTTTAGAGTTATAAAATAGAAGAAGGTCCATTCACGGACAGTCTTTGTATCACAAGATGATTGCGCATGCAATAATTATACTACTTTTCAAGAAAGCTGGCAAGAAGGACGCTGGAATATTTTATCCTAAATCATGCCTGCTAATTTCTCAAAGTAACTTCCACTTGCCCAACCAAAGTGGAAATTAGTCTAAAACGGATTTTTATGGTGGAATTAAGTGTGAGACGTTTGAGTTAGAAATGAGGTCTACTATGACAAAACATAAA
>NZ_JASHCQ010000007.1:0-70865 GCF_047464035.1 Streptococcus mitis | reverse complement strand
GAGCCCTGAGAGATGATCAGGTAGATAGGTTAGAAGTGGAAGTGTGGCGACACATGTAGCGGACTAATACTAATAGCTCGAGGACTTATCCAAAGTAACTGAGAATATGAAAGCGAACGGTTTTCTTGGTTTGAATAGATATTCAATTTTGAGTAGGTATTACTCAGAGTTAAGTGACGATAGCCTAGGAGATACACCTGTACCCATGCCGAACACAGAAGTTAAGCCCTAGAACGCCGGAAGTAGTTGGGGGTTGCCCCCTGTGAGATATGGAAGTCGCTTAGCTTTAATCCGCCATAGCTCAGTTGGTAGTAGCGCATGACTGTTAATCATGATGTCGTAGGTTCGAGTCCTACTGGCGGAGTAGTTAAGAAAAAAGAGGTTTAGGCCTCTTTTTTTGTAATTAATAATCTATTTAGTGTTATTTGGTGTGAGATATTTTTGCTGAGTAAAGTTTCAGAGCCCTCCGTTTTCGATCAAGGAGATCTTTTTAGTACTTTAATTGAGGGTAGCGAAGAGGCTAAACGTTGCGGACTGTAAATATGATCCTTCGAGGGGTTCGCATCCTTCCGCTTCCATTATCTTAGTTTTTGAAATTTAGGTAGTATATTTGTTCCTATTCTGTCAACTTTTCCTATTTGTTATCTTTTTGAGGTTGGTATTTGAGCAATTCAGGATTTTATAATAACTGTTTATAATTTTTTGTTAGAATAAGGTCATAAAAAGAAAAGGAGTATATATTTATGCTACAAAGTATTTATGATCAGATGATGGATTTTTATAGAAATATTGAAGAAGAGTATGGTATGTTCTTGGGTGATAATTTTGATTGGGAACATGTTCATTTTAAGTTTTTGATTTATTATCTTGTCCGATATCGTATTGTGAGTCATCGGGATTTTATTGTTTACCATTATCGTGTTGCTTATCGTTTGTATCTTGAAAAATTGATAATGAGACAGGGTTTTGTTGCTTGATGAGACAGTATGAGTTAATTTCCGAACAAATTTTACTTTTTGTGGAAAAATAATGATAAATAGCCGGAATTTTTTCTAAAACATTTTTTAATAGTTGGAAATAGCAAATCTTTCTATTGTTTCTTCTTGATAAAAAGGCGATTTTTTCTTATAATAAATTGTAAGATATAATTGCAGGTGAGAGTCCTGCCATGTATGTGAGAAAGGAAGAGCCTGAGGGCTCAGACAAGATTATGACTTCAGTTGTTGTTGTAGGTACCCAATGGGGTGATGAAGGTAAAGGGAAGATTACAGACTTCCTTTCAGCGAATGCAGAAGTGATTGCGCGTTACCAAGGTGGTGATAATGCAGGTCACACGATTGTGATTGATGGCAAGAAGTTTAAATTGCACTTGATTCCATCTGGGATTTTCTTCCCTGAAAAAATCTCTGTTATTGGGAATGGTATGGTTGTAAATCCTAAATCTCTTGTGAAAGAGTTGAGCTATCTTCATGAGGAAGGTGTTACAACTGATAACTTGCGTATTTCTGATCGCGCGCATGTCATTTTGCCTTATCATATCGAGTTAGATCGTTTGCAAGAAGAAGCTAAGGGCGACAATAAGATTGGTACTACAATTAAGGGAATTGGTCCAGCTTATATGGACAAAGCTGCTCGTGTTGGGATTCGTATCGCAGATCTTTTGGATAAAGATATTTTCCGTGAGCGTTTAGAACGTAACCTTGCTGAAAAGAATCGTCTTTTTGAAAAATTATATGATAGTAAAGCGATTGATTTCGATGATATTTTTGAAGAATATTACGAATATGGTCAACAAATCAAGAAATATGTGACAGACACATCTGTTATTTTGAATGATGCGCTTGATAACGGTAAACGTGTGCTTTTTGAAGGTGCACAAGGTGTTATGCTAGATATCGACCAAGGTACCTATCCATTTGTTACGTCATCAAACCCTGTGGCTGGTGGTGTGACCATTGGTTCTGGTGTTGGTCCAAGTAAGATTGATAAGGTTGTAGGTGTATGTAAGGCTTATACGAGTCGTGTAGGAGATGGTCCTTTCCCAACTGAGTTGTTTGATGAAGTGGGAGAACGTATCCGTGAAGTAGGTCATGAATATGGGACAACAACTGGTCGTCCACGTCGTGTTGGTTGGTTTGACTCAGTTGTCATGCGTCATAGTCGCCGTGTTTCTGGTATCACTAACCTTTCATTGAACTCTATCGATGTTTTGAGTGGTTTAGATACTGTGAAAATCTGTGTGGCCTATGATCTTGATGGTCAACGTATTGACTACTATCCAGCTAGTCTTGAGCAATTGAAACGTTGCAAACCTATCTATGAAGAGTTGCCAGGTTGGTCAGAAGATATTACTGGAGTTCGTAATTTGGAAGATCTTCCTGAGAATGCGCGTAACTATGTTCGTCGTGTGAGCGAATTGGTTGGCGTTCGTATTTCTACTTTCTCAGTAGGTCCTGGTCGTGAACAAACAAATATTTTAGAAAGTGTTTGGTCCTAAGAGATTTTTAAGATTTGTTTAAGATAGGTCGGGTATACTATAGACAGTTACAAGAAGACCTCCTAACTTGTTGTAACAAATATCCTAAACTTTTCTTTTTCATAATAATCTCCCTATAAAGTCACCGCATTCGGTGGCTTTTTTTGTGTTGGGATTCATGATATAATAATAAAATCGATAAGTAGGAAAAGAGAAACGGATGAATTATACAGTTGAAGAAAAAGAAGTCTTTATGAGGGAAGCTTTGAGAGAGGCTGAGATTGCTCTTGAACACGATGAAATTCCAATTGGTTGTGTGATTGTCAAGGACGGAGAAATCATTGGTCGTGGGCATAATGCGCGTGAGGAGTTGCAACGAGCGGTTATGCATGCGGAGATTATGGCCATAGAGAATGCGAACCTGAGTGAGGAGAGCTGGCGCTTGCTTGATTGCACGCTTTTTGTGACCATTGAGCCTTGTGTCATGTGTAGTGGGGCGATTGGGCTTGCCCGCATTTCAAACGTGGTCTATGGGGCTAAAAACCAGAAATTTGGCGCTGCTGGGAGTTTGTACGATATCTTGACAGATGAGCGTCTCAATCATCGTGTGGAGGTTGAAACGGGAATTTTGGAAGATGAATGCGCAGCTATTATGCAGGATTTTTTTAGAAATCGCCGGAAAAAATAATTTTGCTTTTAAAATGAATAGGAATGTGATATAATAAATAGTGGAGCAACAGTTCTGCGTGAAGCGGGTCAGGGGAGGAATCCAGCAGCCCTAAGCGATTTGAATTGTGTGCTCTTTTTTTCGTGCTTTTTCCGAATAAATAAGATAGAATAATCTAGAGTAAATGATAATAGAAAAGAGAAGATGATGAAAATTCGTGGTTTTGAATTGGTTTCTAGTTTTACAGATGAAAATTTATTGCCTAAGCGTGAGACAGCGCATGCGGCTGGTTACGACTTAAAGGTTGCTGTGCGCACAGTTATCGCTCCAGGAGAGATTGTCTTGGTTCCGACAGGGGTTAAGGCTTATATGCAGCCGACTGAGGTTCTTTATCTCTATGATCGCTCTTCAAACCCTCGTAAGAAGGGATTGGTTTTAATTAACTCAGTTGGGGTCATTGATGGGGATTATTATGGAAATCCTGGCAATGAAGGGCATATTTTTGCGCAGATGAAGAATATCACAGACCAAGAGGTTGTTCTTGAAGTTGGGGAACGTGTTGTCCAGGCTGTCTTTGCTCCGTTCTTAATTGCAGATGGAGATGCGGCTGATGGCGTTCGAACTGGTGGGTTTGGATCGACTGGGCACTAGAATGAAGATTATCTTTGTACGTCACGGAGAGCCAGATTACCGTGAGTTAGAGGAACGTTCTTATACAGGTTTTGGGATGGACCTCGCTCCCTTATCTGAGGAAGGAAGACTGCAGGCTCAGAAACTGAGCAAAAATCCTTTACTCCCTTCAGCTGAAATAATCGTATCTTCTGCAGTCACAAGAGCTTTAGAAACTGCATCTTATGTGGTTTGTGCTACTGGACTTCATTTGAGAGTGGAGCCATTATTACATGAATGGCAGGTCTATGAAAGTGGAACAGATAATTTTGAAAAAGCTCGTACTATGTTTCTAGAAAATAAGGGGGAGTTACTTCCTAATAGTCCTATTCAATATGAGACAGCTACGGAGATGAAGTCTCGGTTTCTAGAATGCATGGCTAAGTATCGAGATTATCAGACCGTGATAGTGGTAACTCATAGAATGCTCATGCGCCAATTTGTACCAGACGAGAAGATTGATTTTTGCCAAGTGATTGAGTGTGAGTTAGAGATATAGAAAGAGGTTTATCATCGCAAAGAAAAAAGCGACATTTGTGTGTCAAAATTGTGAATATAATTCACCTAAGTATCTAGGACGCTGTCCCAACTGTGGAGCTTGGTCTTCTTTTGTAGAAGAAGTTGAGGTTGCCGAGGTCAAGAATGCGCGTGTGTCCTTGACAGGTGAGAAAACTAAACCTATGAAACTGGCTGAGGTGACTTCAATCAACGTTAATCGAACCAAGACGGAGATGGAAGAATTCAACCGTGTACTTGGTGGAGGTGTGGTACCAGGAAGTCTCGTCCTCATCGGTGGGGATCCTGGAATCGGGAAATCGACCCTTCTCCTACAAGTCTCAACCCAGTTGTCCCAAGTGGGGACGGTTTTCTACGTCAGTGGGGAGGAGTCTGCCCAGCAAATCAAGTTACGGGCAGAGCGCTTGGGTGATATTGATAGCGAGTTTTATCTCTATGCAGAGACTAATATGCAGAGTGTTCGCGCAGAGGTAGAGCGCATCCAACCAGACTTCCTCATTATTGACTCTATCCAGACCATTATGTCTCCTGAAATTTCAGGGGTGCAGGGATCTGTTTCTCAGGTGCGTGAGGTGACTGCTGAGCTCATGCAGCTGGCTAAGACTAATAATATTGCCATCTTTATCGTGGGCCATGTGACCAAGGAGGGAACCTTGGCTGGGCCTCGTATGTTGGAGCATATGGTGGATACGGTGCTTTACTTTGAAGGGGAGCGTCACCATACCTTTCGTATCTTGAGAGCGGTCAAAAACCGTTTTGGCTCTACCAATGAAATTGGGATTTTTGAGATGCAGTCGGGTGGCTTGGTTGAGGTCCTCAATCCGAGTCAAGTTTTTCTAGAAGAGCGTTTGGATGGGGCGACTGGTTCGTCAATCGTTGTGACCATGGAAGGGACGCGTCCAATTTTAGCGGAGGTTCAGGCCTTGGTAACACCGACCATGTTTGGAAATGCCAAGCGTACGACGACAGGACTTGATTTTAATCGTGCGAGTTTGATTATGGCTGTTTTGGAAAAGCGTGCAGGTCTTCTCTTGCAAAATCAGGATGCCTATCTCAAATCTGCTGGCGGTGTTAAATTGGATGAACCTGCGATAGACTTAGCTGTTGCGGTTGCTATTGCTTCGAGTTATAAAGACAAGCCAACTAATCCTCAGGAATGTTTTGTAGGAGAACTTGGTTTGACGGGAGAGATTCGGCGCGTGAATCGTATCGAACAACGCATCAATGAAGCTGCTAAACTGGGATTTACTAAGATTTATGTACCTAAGAATTCTTTGACAGGAATCACTCCGCCTAAGGAAATTCAGGTCATTGGAGTAACAACGATTCAGGAAGTTTTGAAAAAGGTCTTTGCATAATCCGTGACAAATCCTTTTAAAAATGATAAGATAGGAGAAATATTTGACTATCAAATTTTCGAGGAGGGAATCGTGTCGTATTTTGAACAGTTTATGCAAGCCAATCAGGCTTATGTTGCCCTACATGGGCAGTTAAATCTGCCACTTAAACCCAAAACTAGAGTAGCCATTGTGACCTGTATGGACTCTCGTTTGCACGTTGCGCAAGCTCTAGGTTTGGCACTTGGGGATGCTCATATCTTGCGGAATGCAGGTGGTCGAGTGACTGAGGACATGATTCGTTCGCTAGTTATTTCCCAGCAACAAATGGGGACAAGAGAGATTGTGGTATTGCACCATACAGACTGTGGTGCTCAGACTTTTGAAAATGGTCCTTTTCAGGAGTATCTGAAAGAGGAATTAGGTGTCGATGTGTCAGACCAGGATTTCTTGCCCTTCCAAAATATAGAGGAGAGTGTGCGCGAGGATATGCAACTCCTTATCGAGTCTCCCCTAATACCAGATGATGTCATTATCTCTGGTGCTATTTACGATGTGGATACAGGAAGTATGACAGTCGTAGAATTATAAATACTTCATTTAGAAAGAAAGTGTATGAAGAAAAACAGTATTTTATTTATTTTTATCTTATTGCTATGTATTGGTTTGCAGTATGAAACTATCTACTATACGGATGGTTCGATGTCAGGTGCGGAATATGGACTAATGGGAGTTTCTATCTTTCTAGCTCTCTTTTACATGATTCCGGCTCTTTATTTCCTTTTCCGTATTGGGAAAAAATGGGAATTGCCAAAGAACGCTTTGATTCTGTCTTTATTGGGTGGGATGTTCCTTTCAGGCTGGTTGTCTAGCTTTGCTAATACTTATATCCATGATTTATTGGAGTTTCTTTTCCCAGATAGTGCATTTTTAAATGCCTTTGAAAGTGCTATTGTGGCTCCTTTGGTAGAAGAACCCTTGAAATTATTGCCACTTGTTTTTGTTTTAGCTTTGGTTCCTGTGCGAAAATTAAAATCTTTGTTTTTACTTGGAATTGCTTCTGGTTTGGGATTTCAAATGATTGAGGATATTGGCTATATTCGTATGGATTTGCCAGAGGGCTTTGACTTTACTATTTCGAGAATTTTAGAGCGTATCATCTCAGGAATTGCCTCTCACTGGACTTTTTCAGGTCTGGCTGTAGTAGGTGTTTACTTGCTTTACAGAGCTTATAAAGGGCAGAAGGTTGGCAAGAAAGAGGGGCTTATTTTCCTAGGTTTAGCCTTGGGAACTCATTTCTTGTTTAATTCTCCTTTTGTTGAATTGGAGACAGAATTGCCCCTAGCGATTCCAGTGGTGACGGCTATTGCTCTCTATGGTTTTTATCAGGCTTATCGCTTTGTTGAGAAGCACAATGAGTTGATGAACTAGAATATTTTTTAAAAGAATGATGCAAGGGTACAAATATGGTGCCCTTCTTTTATTTTTGATTGAAAAATAGTGTAAAAAGCGCTACAATGGTAGATGGAAAATCTTGTGAAAAGCACAAGCGATACATATATACCGGAGGAAATCATGTCTTTTTCTGATTTAAAGCTGTTTGCCCTTTCTTCTAATCAAGAATTGGCAAAACGTGTGGCGCAGGAGATTGGGATAGAGTTGGGGAAATCAAGTGTTCGCCAATTTTCAGATGGAGAGATTCAGGTCAACATCGAAGAATCAATCCGTGGGAAACACGTCTTTATCCTACAATCAACTAGCTCGCCTGTAAATGACAATCTGCTTGAAATTTTGATTATGGTGGATGCTTTGAAGCGTGCCAGTGCAGAATCTGTCAATGTTGTCATGCCTTACTATGGGTATGCACGTCAGGATAGAAAGGCGAGAGCGCGTGAGCCAATCACTTCAAAACTTGTCGCAAATATGCTTGAAGTAGCTGGAGTGGATCGTTTATTGACCATCGACTTGCATGCTGCGCAGATTCAAGGGTTCTTTGATATTCCTGTGGATCATTTGATGGGAGCTCCTCTGATTGCGGATTATTTTGAGCGTCGTGGCATGGTTGGTTCTGACTATGTGGTTGTCAGCCCAGACCATGGAGGAGTGACTCGTGCCCGTAAGTTGGCAGAATTTTTGAAAACATCTATTGCTATTATTGATAAACGTCGTAGCGTTGATAAGATGAATACTAGTGAAGTCATGAACATCATCGGTAAGGTTGAAGGCAAGACTTGTATCTTGATTGATGATATGATTGATACTGCTGGAACGATTTGTCATGCGGCAGATGCTCTTGCGGAAGCTGGTGCTGTTGAAGTCTATGCAAGCTGTACGCACCCAGTTCTTTCTGGTCCTGCCATGGACAATATCCAAAAATCAGCTATTAAGAAATTGGTTGTTTTGGATACAATCTACTTGCCAGAAGAGCGTTTGATCGATAAGATTGAGCAAATTTCAATCGCTCATCTCCTAGGGGATGCTATTGTACGTATCCATGAAAAACGCCCACTTTCTCCACTTTTCAGTATTGAGAAAAAGATTTAATGACCAAGCCTGAGATGATTCTCAGGTTTTTTCATCTCTTTTTCGAATAAATAGATAGTAACAGTGAATCTAGGAAAACTAGATTTAATACTCTTCGAAAATCAAATTCAAACCACGTCAACGTCGCCTTGCCGTACTCAAGTACAGCCTGCGGCTAGTTTCCTAGTTTGCTCTTTGATTTTCATTGAGTATAAGACTATGGTATAATAAAAGGAGGAAAAGGATGATTCTCAGACATCCGGGCATCAGCCCAACCAATGATTTAGTTGCTAAGAAGATTTTTAGCAATCCAGAAATCACTTGTCAATTTATACGCGATATGCTGGACTTGCCAGCAAAAAATGTGACCATTTTGGAGGGAAGCAATATTCATGTCTTGCCTTCCCTGCCTTATTCAGCGCAGGATTTCTATACCAGTATAGACGTCTTGGCAGAGTTGGACAATGGGACACAGGTTATTATCGAAATTCAGGTGCATCATCAAAATTTTTTCATTAATCGCCTGTGGGCTTATTTGTGCAGTCAGGTCAATCAAAATCTTGAAAAAATTCGCCAGCAAGAAGGCAATACTCATCGAAGTTACAAACACATCGCACCAGTATATGCTATCGCAATTGTGGACAGCAACTACTTTCAGGATGATTTAGCCTTTCACAGTTTTAGTATGCGAGAGGATACGACGGGTGAGGTTTTGACAATTACAAACAATGGACAGGAAAACCATCTAGTAAAGATGGCATTCTTAGAACTAAAAAAGTACAGAGAGACCAGCAAGGATAGTGTTCGCAAGCCGTGGTTGGAGTTTTTTGGGAATAAACCCTTTACCCAAGAACCCGAGCGAGCCATTAGCCAAGCAGACCAACTGCTGGACTACAAGAGCTGGTCCGAGGAGGACAGGAAAATGTTTAGTGAACAACGCAGACGCGAAGAACAAGCCTTGTTAGCACAGGACTATACTTTGTAACAAGCTGAAGAAAAAGGACTGAAAAAAGGATTAGTAAATCTCGTTCGCCAGCATCTTTTAACCGTTGAGGTTGCCAGCCAGCAATTAGGCATGACAGTAGCTGAGTTTGAGTCACTCTTATAAGACCATCACAAGTAATAGCATTCTTGGAATTAAAAAAATACAGAGAAACCAGCAAAGATGAGGTTCGTAAGCCGTGGTTGGAGTTTTTCGGCAACAAACCCTTTACTCAGTAGCCAGAGCGATCCATCAGCCAGGCAGACCAACTGCTGGACTACAAGAGCTGGTCCGAGGAGGACAGGAAAATGTTTAGTCAACTACGTATGCGAGAAGAGAAAGCCTTGTTAGCACAGGACTATGCCTTGGAACAAGCTGAAGAAAAAGGATTAGAGCGTGGGAAAGTTGAAGGAAGGGAAACTTTTTGCCTTTTTAGATATGGTATGTCAACATGTTTTAACTTCCGAAGTTGCCAGTCAGCAGTTGTAGCTGCAACAGCAGCTATTAACGCAGCTCCAGTTCATGCATATGGTAACTGGTCAGGATGGGATGGTAGTGCAGGAAACCCAACACACCAAGATGGTGTAGTTGCTCCAGCTAACCAATACAAACCAGCGAAGCCAGTTACTAACCCACGCGGTTCTAATGACAACGGTTATGGTACTCCAACGCATACAAAAGGTACAGTTGCTGTAACAGTTATCGATCTTTCTACTGGTAAACCAGTAGCAGGTGCGACTGTTGACTTCAACGCTGGTGGTAAAACTTCATCAGTAACAACAGGTGCTGATGGTGTTGCTACTTTGTCAGATGTTGAACCAGGAACAGCCGTTTCGTATCGTTTGAATGTTCCAGCTGGATATGAGGAAGACTCATACAATGGTTATGTTACAGCAGTTGCTGGTAATGTTCCTGCAACATTCTCAATTCGCCCAGCAACACTTCAAAACAACCGCGATACAATTCATCCAGCACAACCAGGTCAATCATATGGTGAAGAAGTTAAATCACCATGGGTTAAAGATGACAAAGGTCAATGGAGCTATGTTCTTGATGAAAAAGGAACAAAAGCTACTGGTTGGAAACAAATTGATGGCAAATGGTACTATGCTTATAGTTCAGGAGCTCTTGCTGTCAGGACTACAATCAATGGTTACACAGTAAATGCCAACGATGAGTGGGTTTAAAAGTGTAAAATTTACCATAGAAAATGTAAATAATGAAAAGAAAATAAAAAGAAAGCTTATAAAACAGGCTTTCTTTTTCTGTTAAGAGAGGTATATTTGGGAATCAATATAAAAATATAAATGTAAAGATAAAATAACCTATCACTTGATTATATTTTTAGAAAGCGTTATAATAAATCTAAATATGATTCTAAAAAAGGGGTTTCAAAAATGGATAAAAAGAAAATGATTTTAACTAGCTTGGCTAGTGTGGCTGTTTTGGGAGCGGCATTTGCGGCATCTCAACCATCAGTCGTGAAAGCTGCAGAGGATAATACAGCTACTGCTTCATCTCAACCAGCTGGCACAACTGATACATCAGCAACTAATTCAAATAGCGCAACTAACCCTGCTGGAAATTCTGAGACAACAGAGCAACCAGCGGCTACTCAGCCAGCAGAAACTGGAGCTACTGACACTTCTAAATCAGAAGTTACAAGTCCAGAAATTAAACAAGCTGAAGCTGACGCTAAAAAAGCTGAAGGAAAGGTTACTGAAGCTCAAGCTAAAGTAGATACAACGACTGCAGCAGCTAAAGAAGCTGATACAAAACTTGAAGCAGAGAAAAAAGAAGCTGCTGATGCTAAAGTTGCAAAAACTGAAGCTGAAGAAGCTAAAAAAACTGCAGACGATGAATTAGCTGCAGCAAAAACAAAAGCTGCTGAAGCTGACGCTAAAGCTAAAGAAGAAGCGAAGAAAGAAGAAGATGCTAAGAAAGAAGAAGCAGATTCTAAAGATGCTTTAACCGAGGCTTTAAAACAATTACCTGATGATAACGCATTACTCGACAAAAAAGCAAAAGAGGAATTGTTGAAGGCTGTTGAATCTGGTGAATTAAAAGCTGGTGATGTTCTTGCTGAATTAGCAGATGATAATGAAAAAGCTGAAGCTAATAAAGAAACTGAGAAAAAATTAAGAAATAAAGACCAAGCTAATGAAGCTAACGTTGCAACAACTTCAGCTGAAGAAGCTAAATCTAAAGATCAATTACCAGAAAACATTAAAGCTGGAATTGACAAAGCTGAAAAAGCTGATGCTGCTCGTCCTGCATCAGAAAAAGCTCAAGATAAAGCTGATGACTTAGGTGAAAAAGTTGATACGCTTAAAGAAGATGCTGATGCATTAAAAGCTGAAGAAGATAAAAAAGCTGAAGCTCTTAAAAAACAAGAAGATACATTAAAAGAAGCTGAAGAAGCTCTTAAATCAGCTACAGATAACGGTTCTGATTCTGATATTGTTTCTTCATTAGATAAAGCTGTTAAGGCGATTAAAAAAGAGCGTGATGCTGCACAAAATGCATTTGATCAAGCTGCTTCGGATACTAAAGCTGTTGCTGATGAGCTAAACAAACTTACTGATGAGTACAACAAAGCTCTTGATGAAGTAAAAGCTGCTAAAGAAAAAGAGGCTAACGAGCCAGCTAAACCAGTAGAAGAAGAACCAGCTAAACCAGCAGAAAAAACAGAAGCTGAAAAAGCTGCTGAAGCTAAAGCAGAAGCCGATGCTAAAGTTGCTGAATTGCAGAAAAAAGCAGACGAAGCTAAAACAAAAGCAGATGAAGCTACAGCTAAAGCAGAAAAAGAAGCTGCTGATGTAAAAGCTGCACAAACTAAAAAAGAAGAAGCAGATAAAGCTAAAACTGACGCAGAAGCTGAATTAGCTAAAGCTAAAGAAGATGCGGCAAAAGCTAAAGCTAAAGTTGAAGAACTTAAAAAAGAAGAAGCTGAAACTAGAACTGCTCTTAAAGATGCTTTAGATCAATTAGAAAAAGGTATCGATGCTAATGCTAAGATTACAAATAAAGAAGAAGCTAAAAAAGCATTAGGTAAAGAAGATATTTTAGCTGCAGTTGAAAAAGGCGACTTAACTGCAGGAGATGTTCTTAAAGAATTAAAAGATCAAAATGAGACTGCTGAAGCTAACAAAAATCAAGATCCACAGGCAGACGAAATTGGCGCTACAAAACAAGAAGGAAAACCTCTTGCTGAACTTCCTACTGCTGATAAAGAAAAATTAGACGCTGCTTACAACAAAGAAGCTTCTAAACCAATCGTTAAAAAACTTCAAGATATCGCTGATGATATCGCTGAAAAAATTGAAAAATTAACTAAAGTAGCTGATAAAGACAAAGCTGATGCTACTGAAAAAGCTAAAGCTGTAGAAGAAAAAAATGCTGCATTAGATAAACAAAAAGAAACTTTAGAAAAAGCTAAAACTGCACTTGCAACAGCTAAGAAAAACAATGCTGAACAATCTATCCAAGATGGATTACAAGATGCTGTAACTAGATTAGAAGCTGCTGTTGCTTCTGCTAAAACTGCTGCAGATGAAGCTCAAGCTAAATTCGACGAAGTTAACGAAGTAGTGAAAGCTTACAAAGATGCAATCGATGAACTAACTGATGATTACAATGCAACTTTAGGTTATATCGAAAACTTAAAAGAAGTTCCTAAAGGTGAAGCACCAAAAGACTTCGCAGGTGGAGTAAATGATGATGAAGCAACTACTGAGCCTGCTAAGGAAGCGGATGAGGTTCCAACGGTTCCTAATGCTCCAGAATTCAATGGTGGGGTAAATCCTGCTGACGCTCCTACAGCTGAAGAAAAACCTGAATTCACAGGTGGAGTAAACGATGAAGAAGCGCCTACAACACCAGCAACTCCAGAGTTCAATAGTGGTGTAAATGATGATAATGCTCCTACTCAACCTAATAATCCTGAATTCAACGGAGGAGTAAATGATACAACACCTCCTACTGAACCTAATAAACCAGAGGGAGAAGCTCCAAAACCATCTAAACCTGAAACTTCAAACGGAGATGCACTTGTACAACCAGAACTTCCAGAATTCAATGGTGGAGTGAATGATACAACACCTCCAACTCCTGCAAAACCTGAAGGAGAAACTCCAAAACCAACTAAACCAGAAGCTTCAAACGGAGATGCACTTGTACAACCAGAACTTCCAGCATTCAAAGGCGGAGTTAACGCTGTTGAAGCTGCTGTTAATGAAATTCCAGAGTTTGGTGTTAATAACCCTGAAATCAAAAAAATCTTAGACGAAATCTCTAAAGTAAAAGAGCAAATCAAAGACAGCGAAGAAAATGAAGGTGTTGAAGATTATTATAAAGATGGATTAAAAGATCGTCTAGCTGATTTAGAAGATGCCTTAAATACTTTAATTAATAATAAAGCTGAGGTTCTATCTGGAAGTAATGATACAGAAGACTTAAAAGTCACACGCTATGTTGATATTGCTACTAACGCTGATATTTTGAATGCTGAAGAAGGTCATTTCAAAGGTAAATCAATTGCAGGTTATACTTTTGTGAAATCTGAAGAAAAAGATGGTATTATTACTAACTATTACAAAAAAGTAACTAATCACTATTCTACTCCAAATTCAGATCCAAGACTAACACCAACTCCTGGAAATCCTGTTCCAAATGAATCACAAGCTCCAACACCAGCTCCGGCTACACCAACAGCTGAGACACCATCAACTCCTGCGGTTGCACCAACTGTAGCAGGTACTAGCAAAGATAATACATATCAAGCTCCAGCTGCGAAAGCAGAAGATAAGAAAGAACTTCCTAACACTGGTGGTAAAGATAATGTTGCAGTTGCATCATTAGGATTCCTTGGATTGCTCCTAGGTGCCCTTCCATTTGTGAAACGCAAAAACTAATTAGTTGAAGATATAAAAGAGAAGGATTATGACCTTCTCTTTTTGTGATATGGACTATAGTGAGAGTTCTATTGAAAGAAGAAAAAAGTGAACAAAACGATGTTTCAGATTTGTTCACTTTTATATTATTCTATAAATTTACAACAAAGCCTCAAACTCAGCAACGGACATGCCCAACTGCTGGCTGGTAACCTCGGAAGTCAGGAGACCTTGACGAACCATGTCTAAGAAGGCAAAAAGTTTCCCTTCTTCCCTTCCTTCAACTTTCCCACGCTCTAAGCCTTTTTCTTCAGCTTGTTCCAAGGCATAGTCCTGTGCTAACAAGGCTTGTTCTTCGCGTCTGCGTTGTTCACTAAACATTTTCCTGTCCTCCTCGGACCAGCTCTTGTAGTCCAGCAGTTGGTCTGCTTGACTGATGGCTCGCTCGGGTTGTTGGGTAAAGGGCTTATTCCCGAAAAACTCCAACCACGGCTTTCGAATCTTGTCTTTGCTGGTTTCTCTGTATTTTTTAGTTCCAAGAATGCCATCTTGACTAGATGGTTTTCTTGTCCATTATTGGTTATGGTTAAAATCTCACCTGTCGTGTCCTCACGCATACTAAAGCTATGAAAAGCTAAATCATCTGAGAAGTAATTACTATCCACAATTGCGATAGCGTATACTGGTGCGATGTGTTTGTAACTCTGGTGCGTATTGCCCTCTTGCTGGCGAATTTTTTCGAGGTTTTGATTGACCTGACTGCACAAGTAAGCCCACAGGCGATTGATGAAAAAATTCTGATGATGCACCTGAATCTCAATAATTACTTGAGTACCGTTGTCCAACTCCGCCAAGACATCTATACTAGTGTAAAAATCCTGAGCTGAGTATGGTACGGAAGGCAAGACGTGAATATTGCTTCCCTCCAAAATGGTCACATTTTTGGCTGGCAAGTCCAGCATATCGCTAATAAATTGACAAGTGATTTCTGGGTTGTTAAAAATCTTCTTAGCCACTAAATCATTGGTCGGGCTGATGCCCGGATGACGTAATGTCATATTCTTTCTCCTTTCATTATAGCACATTTTTAAATCTAGGTTTACTAGATTCAATGCTTCTATCTATTTATTCGGAAAAAGTTTGAAAAATACTTGCTCTGGCTCTTCCTAATGGTATTTTTTGGTGCTTTCCTTTATAATGGGTGTATGGATAAGAAAAAATTATTATTGATTGATGGGTCTTCTGTTGCTTTTCGGGCGTTTTTTGCGCTCTATCAGCAGTTGGACCGTTTTAAGAATGCGGCTGGTTTGCATACCAATGCGATTTATGGCTTTCAGTTGATGTTGAGCCATTTGTTGGAGCGGGTTGAGCCTAGTCATATTTTGGTAGCTTTTGATGCGGGGAAGACGACCTTCCGTACAGAGATGTATGCGGACTATAAGGGTGGCCGGGCTAAGACTCCGGATGAGTTTCGTGAGCAATTTCCTTTCATTCGTGAATTGTTGGATCATATGGGGATTCGTCACTATGAGTTGGCTCAGTATGAGGCGGATGACATCATTGGGACACTGGATAAACTAGCAGAGCAGAATGGTTTTGATATTACCATTGTCAGTGGGGACAAGGATTTGATTCAGCTGACGGATGAGCATACGGTGGTTGAAATTTCCAAGAAAGGTGTGGCTGAGTTTGAGGCATTTACGCCAGAATATCTTATGGAAAAGCTGGGCATTACACCGACGCAGTTTATCGATCTTAAGGCGCTTATGGGAGATAAGTCGGATAATATTCCTGGGGTGACCAAAATCGGCGAAAAGACGGGTATCAAGCTCTTGCTGGAGCATGGCTCACTCGAGGGTATTTATGAAAATATCGATGAGATGAAGACTTCTAAGATGAAGGAAAATCTCATCAATGATAAGGAACAGGCCTTTTTGTCTAAAACACTGGCGACCATTGATACCAAGGCACCGATTGAGATTGGTTTAGAGGATTTGGTCTATAGTGGTCCAGATGTGGAAAATCTTGGGAAATTCTACGATGAGATGGGTTTCAAACAGCTCAAACAGGCTTTAAATGTGTCGTCAGCTGATGTGGCTGAGAGCTTGGACTTTACTATTGTTGACCAAGTCAGTCAAAATATGCTGAGTGAAGAGTCTATCTTCCATTTTGAGCTTTTTGGAGAGAATTACCATACGGATGATTTGGTTGGTTTTGCTTGGTCTTGTGGCGATAAGCTCTATGCTACAGACAAGATTGAGCTTTTGCAAGAGCTGATTTTCAAGGACTTTCTAGAAAAAACACCTCTGAGAGTTTATGACTTTAAGAAGGCTAAAGTTCTCTTGAATCGTTTGGGTGTGGATTTGCAGGCGCCTGCTTTTGACAGCCGTCTGGCTAAATACCTCCTTTCGACTGTGGAGGACAATGAAATTGCGACCATTGCGAGTCTTTACGGTCAGACTTATTTGGTTGATGATGAAACTTTCTATGGTAAGGGTGTAAAAAAGGCTCTTCCTGAACGTGAGAAATTCTTGGAACATTTGACGCGTAAGCTTGCTGTTTTGGTTGAGACTGAGCCTGTTTTACTTGAAAAACTCAGTGAAAATGGGCAATTAGAGCTTCTTTATGATATGGAGCAACCTCTAGCTTTTGTTCTTGCCAAGATGGAAATGGCTGGGATTACGGTCAAGAAAGAGACCTTGCTTGAGATGCAGGCTGAAAATGAGCTTGTCATTGAAAAACTGACTCAGGAGATTTACGAACTGGCTGGTGAGGAGTTTAACATCAACTCGCCTAAGCAGTTGGGCGTGCTTCTCTTTGAAAAATTGGGGTTACCTCTAGAATACACTAAGAAAACCAAGACTGGATACTCGACAGCGGTGGATGTCTTGGAGCGCCTTGCTCCTATTGCTCCGATTGTTAAGAAAATTCTTGACTATCGTCAGATTGCCAAGATTCAATCCACTTATGTAATTGGCTTGCAGGACTGGATTTTAGCTGATGGCAAGATTCATACTCGCTATGTTCAGGATTTGACCCAGACCGGGCGTCTGTCTAGTGTAGATCCAAACTTGCAAAATATCCCTGTGCGTTTGGAGCAGGGTCGTCTTATTCGTAAGGCTTTTGTGCCTGAGTGGGAGGATAGTGTGCTGCTCAGTTCGGACTATTCACAGATTGAATTGCGCGTTCTGGCGCATATTTCTAAGGATGAGCACTTGATTAATGCCTTCCAAGAGGGGGCAGATATCCATACTTCGACAGCTATGCGGGTCTTTGGCATTGAGCGTCCTGAGGATGTGACTCCAAACGACCGTCGCAATGCCAAGGCGGTTAACTTTGGAGTGGTTTACGGGATTTCCGACTTTGGCTTGTCTAATAATCTGGGTATTAGTCGTAAGGAGGCCAAGGCCTACATTGATACCTACTTTGAACGCTTCCCAGGTATTAAAAACTACATGGATGAAGTGGTGCGTGAGGCGCGTGATAAGGGCTATGTAGAGACCCTCTTCAAGCGTCGTCGTGAGTTGCCGGATATCAATTCGCGTAACTTTAACATTCGTGGTTTTGCGGAGCGGACTGCCATCAACTCTCCTATCCAGGGTTCCGCAGCAGATATTCTCAAGATTGCCATGATTCAGCTGGATAAAGCCTTGGTTGCAGGAGGTTATCAGACTAAGATGCTGTTACAAGTGCACGATGAAATCGTCCTTGAAGTGCCTAAATCGGAACTAGCAGAGATGAAAAAATTGGTCAAACAAACCATGGAAGAAGCCATTCAACTCAGTGTTCCCCTCATCGCAGATGAAAATGAAGGTGCAACCTGGTATGAGGCTAAATAAAAAGGGGGCTAGTCCTCCTTTTTTGTAGTAGAATTCTGCAAGCCTTTTCAAATTGTGCTATACTGAAGAAAAAGGAGGATTTCTATGAGTCAAGAATTTATCAATCCAAGTGATGGCGTGATTCGTCAGTATCTCGCAACGAGTAAAACTCTTGCTGTGGTGGGCCTGTCAGACCGTGAGGAAACAACCAGCAATCGAGTGACCAAGGAAATGCAGGCTCGGGGTTATAAAATCATCCCAGTCAATCCCAAGGCGGCAGGTGGCGAAATCTTGGGTGAAAAGGCTTATGCTAGCCTAGCAGAGATTCCTTTTCCTGTAGATATTGTCAATGTTTACCGTCGCAGCGAGTTTTTGCCTGATGTGGCGCGTGATTTTCTCAAAGCTGATGCTAAGATTTTTTGGGCACAGCTAGGACTTGAAAGTCTAGAAGCGGAAGCTATCTTGCGTGCTGGTGGATGTGATGATATCGTGATGAATCGTTGTATTAAGAGAGAACATACACGCTTGATTGAGGAAGCATAAGAAAAAGGTAGCTGGTGGGCTACCTTTTGTGTTATACTCAATGAAAATCAAAGAGCAAACTAGGAAACTAGCGCAGGTTGCTCAGAACACAGTTTTGAGGTTGCAGATAGAACTGACGAAGTCAGCTCAAAGCACGGCTTTGAGGTTGTAGATAAGACTGACGAAGTCAGTCACATATATACAGCAAGGCGACGTTGACGTGGTTTAAAGAGATTTTCGAAGAGTATTAGAAAATGCCGATAAGGGTCTGCATCCCAAGACTGGTGAGGATGATGGCAATCCAGCAGATAGCTCCGAGAACAATGGATTTTCCGCTGGATTTGACCATAGCTACCAGATTGGTTTTGAGTCCGATAGCACTCATGGCCATGATAATGAGGAATTTGGAGAGTTGTTTAAGAGGGGTAAAGAAACTACTAGACACACCGAGAGAGGTCAGGAGAGTGGTTAGGAGAGATGCAAAGATAAAGTACAGGATAAAAAGTGGGAAGACTTTTTTCAGTTGCAAGCCTTGCTTATTTTTTTGCTCGCGACTTTGCCAGTAGGAGAGAAAGAGGGTGATAGGGATGATAGCCAGAGTCCGCGTAAGTTTGACAATGGTTGCG
Organism: Streptococcus mitis; assembly: GCF_047464035.1. Classification (GTDB taxonomy): domain Bacteria; phylum Bacillota; class Bacilli; order Lactobacillales; family Streptococcaceae; genus Streptococcus; species Streptococcus mitis_DX. Next base: position 51,837 of record NZ_JASHCQ010000007.1, on the reverse strand, counting down.
GATTCGAGAGTATTGGTCTGGTAGAGACTGTCCCAGGCGCTGGCTGTGGCTGTTACAGAGGAAGTGTCATTGACAGCTGTTCCTGCAAAGAGGGCAAATCCTTCATTAGATAAGTGAAGCCAAGTACCTAGGGTTGGAAAGATGAGAGCAGCCAAGACATTGAAGAAAAAGATAACAGAGATGGCTTGGGCTACTTCCTTTTCCTTAGCATCAATAACAGGTGCTGTCGCCGCAATGGCAGAACCACCACAGATAGAAGAACCCACTCCAATCAAGGTAGCCAGTTTTGTGTCCAGTGCAAAGAAACGCTGGAATAGATAGGCAACAATCAAGGCTATTGAGATGGTGGACAGGATGACAGGGAGTGAAGATTGTCCGACTGCAAAGACCTGCGAGATATTGAGACCAAAACCAAGCAAGATAACGGCATACTGGAGCAATTTCTTGGAACTAAAGGTCAATCCAGCATCCAGTTGTTTATATGACGAGAGAAAGGGATGTAGGAGCATGCCTATGAAAATTGCAAAGACAGGCGCGCCAATAACAGGGAAGAATCCTCCTAAGTACCAAGATAGAATAGAAATGAGAAGGCAGGCCAAGATGCCTGCTCCATTTTTTGATAGAAATGACATAAAAACCTCCAAATAGAATCTGTTACCATTATAGACCTGTAGAGAGGAAAAGTAAAATAGAAAGTGGAGCTAACAATTATTTGACAAGTAGTGCTAATTATGTAATAATAATCCTACAAGAACTGTAACGAAGTCTTGGCAAAAACAAAAATACCAGAGCTCCACCTCTGGTATTTCTTTTTGTCCAGTTACATTAAAACTAAACTCAGGTTATATTTTTTTGTCGCGCTTATCTAACCACTTTCTGACTATCCACTCAGAAATGACATTACCGGTAATAGTAATCAGTAATGGTGCTAGAATAACTGTAACGAAGATTAGCAAAAACTCACCTCCAAACTAAGTTCGTTAGTGGAGTTGCGACAAATCCATTTTAACATACTTCAATTTGTCATGCTAGCGTTATTCTATCATGTATTTTTGCGGTCGGGGGGCTTTTGTAGTATAATAGAGATACGTTTTGAAAGTAGGAGGTATCTATGGACTTAACTAAGCGCTTTAATAAACAGTTAGATAAGATTCAAGTTTCGTTGATTCGTCAATTTGACCAGGCTATTTCGGAGATTCCTGGGGTCTTGCGTTTGACCTTGGGGGAACCTGATTTTACAACGCCAGACCATGTCAAGGAGGCGGCCAAGCGAGCGATTGATCAGAACCAATCCTACTATACAGGGATGAGTGGCCTGCTGACTCTACGTCAGGCGGCCAGTGACTTTGTTAAGGAAAAGTACCAACTGGACTATGCTCCTGAAAATGAAATCTTGGTTACAATTGGGGCGACAGAGGCTTTATCTGCTACTTTGACGGCTATTTTGGAAGAGGGAGACAAGGTACTTTTGCCAGCTCCTGCCTATCCAGGTTATGAACCGATTGTTAATCTAGTTGGGGCAGAGATTGTCGAGATTGACACAACTGAAAATGGTTTTGTCTTGACTCCTGAAATGTTGGAGAAGGCCATTTTGGAGCAGGGAGACAAGCTCAAGGCGGTTATTCTCAACTATCCGGCTAATCCGACAGGAATTACCTATAGTCGGGAGCAGTTGGAAGACTTGGCAGCTGTTTTACGCAAGTACGAAATTTTTGTTGTCTGTGATGAGGTTTACTCAGAATTGACCTACACAGGGGAAGCCCATGTATCTCTAGGAACGATGCTGAGAGATCAGGCTATTATCATCAATGGTTTGTCTAAATCGCATGCTATGACAGGTTGGCGTTTGGGCTTGATTTTCGCTCCTGCAGCCTTTACAGCTCAGTTGATTAAGAGTCACCAGTACTTGGTCACTGCTGCAAATACCATGGCGCAACATGCTGCGGTGGAAGCCTTGACGGCTGGTAAAAATGATGCAGAACCTATGAAGAAGGAATACATCCAGCGTCGAGATTATATTATCGAGAAAATGACTGCTCTTGGTTTTGAGATTATCAAACCAGATGGTGCCTTCTATATCTTTGCTAAGATTCCAGTTGGTTGTAATCAAGATTCCTTTGCTTTTCTAAAAGATTTTGCTCAGAAGAAGGCCGTTGCTTTTATCCCGGGTGCAGCTTTTGGTCGCTACGGAGAAGGATATGTTCGCTTATCTTATGCAGCGAGCATGGAAACTATCAAAGAAGCCATGAAACGACTTGAGGAGTACATGAGAGAAGCATGATTCAGTCTATCAAGAGTCAAGGCTTGGTGCTCTACAATCGCAATTTTCGTGAGGATGACAAGCTAGTCAAGATTTTTACAGAGCAGGCTGGTAAGCGGATGTTTTTCGTCAAACACGCTGGTCAGTCTAAGCTGGCGCCTGTTATTCAGCCCTTGGTGCTGGCTCGATTTCTCCTGCGAATCAATGATGACGGGCTCAGCTACATCGAGGACTATCATGAGGTGATGACTTTTCCCAAGATTAATAGCGATCTCTTTGTCATGGCTTATGCGACCTACGTTGCAGCTCTTGCAGATGCTAGTTTGCAGGACAATCAGCAGGATGCTCCCTTGTTTGCTTTTTTGCAAAAGACTTTGGAGTTGATGGAAGCTGGCTTGGATTATCAGGTTTTGACCAATATTTTTGAAATTCAAATCTTGACTCGATTTGGGATTAGCCTCAATTTTAATGAGTGTGTCTTTTGTCATCGGGTCGGTCAGGCTTTTGATTTTTCTTTCAAATATGGAGCCTGCCTCTGTCCAGAGCATTATCATGAGGATGAGAGACGTTGTCATCTCAATCCCAATATCCCTTATCTGCTTAATCAATTTCAAGCCATTGATTTTGAAACCTTGGAGACCATTTCGCTCAAGCCTGAAATCAAGCAAGATCTACGCCAATTTATGGATCAACTCTACGAAGAGTACGTTGGGATTCACCTAAAATCAAAGAAATTTATTGATTCCCTAGCAGATTGGGGACAATTACTAAAAGAGGAAAACAAATGAAAAAAATCGCAGTAGATGCCATGGGGGGAGATTACGCACCTCAGGCCATCGTTGAGGGTGTCAATCAAGCCCTAGCTGACTTTTCAGATATTGAGGTTCAACTCTATGGAGATGAAGCTAAAATCAAGCAATATCTGACAGCGACAGAGCGCGTCAGCATTATCCATACGGATGAAAAGATTGATTCAGACGATGAACCTACGAGAGCTATTCGGAAGAAGAAAAATGCCAGTATGGTATTGGCAGCCAAGGCTGTCAAAGAGGGTGAAGCAGACGCTGTCCTCTCGGCTGGGAATACAGGTGCTTTGTTGGCGGCTGGATTCTTCATCGTGGGTCGTATCAAGAATATCGACCGTCCTGGGCTTATGTCGACCTTGCCGACTGTAGATGGGAAGGGTTTTGACATGCTGGACCTCGGTGCCAATGCGGAGAATACAGCCCAGCACCTCCATCAATACGCTATTCTGGGTTCCTTCTATGCTAAAAATGTTCGTGGCATTGCGCAACCTCGTGTTGGCTTGCTTAACAATGGAACAGAGAGTAGCAAGGGTGACCCGCTTCGTAAGGAAACTTACGAATTACTAGCAGCTGATGAAAGTTTGAACTTTATCGGAAATGTGGAAGCGCGTGATTTGATGAATGGCGTTGCGGATGTTGTTGTGGCAGATGGTTTCACGGGAAACGCTGTGCTCAAATCCATTGAAGGGACAGCCATGGGAATTATGGGCTTGCTCAAGACAGCTATTACAGGTGGTGGTCTTCGAGCGAAATTAGGCGCCCTCCTTCTCAAGGACAGCCTCAGAGGTTTGAAAAAACAGCTTAACTATTCTGATGTTGGTGGAGCGGTCTTGTTTGGTGTCAAGGCACCTGTTATCAAGACTCATGGCTCAAGCGATGCCAAGGCTGTTTATAGTACAATTCGCCAGATTCGTACCATGCTAGAAACAGACGTAGTTGCCCAGACTGCGCGTGAATTTTCAGGAGAATAAAAGAGATGACAGAAAAAGAAATTTTTGACCGTATTGTGACTATTATCCAAGAGCGACAGGGAGAGGACTTTGTCGTGACAGAATCCTTGAGTCTGAAAGACGATTTGGATGCTGATTCAGTCGACTTGATGGAGTTTATCTTGACACTGGAAGATGAATTTAGCATCGAAATCAGTGATGAGGAAATTGACCAACTGCAAAGTGTAGGAGATGTTGTAGAAGTCGTCAAAAGTAAAGAATAGTAAGAAGCAAGATAAGAAGAGTTGCATATTGCTAAGAATGTAAATCAACATTCTATTTGACAATTATTTACATTTTAATCTTTTTAAATATATATTTTAGGCATGACATTTGTTCTGCCTATTTTTTATCCCAAAAGTGTAGTTGAGGTGTTTATTTGGAGTTTTACATGTATTTTTTGATAAAACGTGATAGAATGGGTATAGAAATTAGGAAAGTTGAAGAAAAGGAATGAAGAAGGTTTTAAAATATTTTTTAGTATTTGTTTTTCTATTTTTGATGAATATTTTCATCTTTAAGATACTAGCAACTCTGGGATTTCAGCTGACAATGAGTGAAAAGAGTTATATTGTACCACCGCTGTTTTCGATTATCGTTTTGTACATGATTGACAAAAGAATTAGGAAGAAAAAGAAATAAATATATATTTTAGGCATGACGTTTGTTCTGCCTATTTTTTATCCAAAAAGTGCATTTGGGAGGTAGATAGGCGCATTTGGGAAGGAAGTCCAGTTTTTGTTTGGGGATTGGGGTAAGATAGTTGTTATCAGATGAGTTTATACTCTTCGAAAATCAAATTCAAACCACGTCAACGTCGCCTTGCCGTATATATGTGATTGACTTCGTCAGTCTTATATACAACCTCAAAACAGTGTTTTGAGCAGCCTGCGGCTAGTTTTCTAGTTTGCTCTTTGATTTTCATTGAGTATTAGGAAAAAGGAGATGAATATGAAATTTGGGAAACGTCACTATCGTCCGCAAGTGGATCAGATGGACTGCGGTGTAGCTTCATTAGCCATGGTTTTTGGTTACTATGGTAGTTATTATTCTTTGGCACACTTACGAGAATTGGCCAAGACGACCATGGATGGGACGACGGCTTTGGGCTTGGTCAAGGTGGCAGAGGAGATTGGTTTTGAGACGCGAGCAATTAAGGCGGATATGACGCTTTTTGACTTGCCAGATTTGACTTTTCCTTTTGTTGCTCATGTGCTTAAGGAAGGGAAATTGCTCCACTACTATGTGGTGACTGGGCAGGACAAGGATAGCATTCATATTGCCGATCCAGATCCTGGGGTGAAATTGACCAAACTGCCACGTGAGCGTTTTGCGGAAGAATGGACAGGAGTGACTCTTTTTATGGCACCTAGTCCAGACTACAAGCCTCATAAGGATCAAAAGAATGGTCTGCTCTCTTTTATCCCTATATTAGTGAAGCAGCGTGGCTTGATTGCCAATATCGTTTTGGCAACACTCTTGGTAACCTTGATTAATATTGTGGGTTCTTATTATCTGCAGTCTATCATTGATACCTATGTGCCAGATCAGATGCGTTCGACGCTTGGGATTATTTCTATTGGGCTGGTGATTGTTTATATTCTTCAGCAGATCTTGTCTTACGCTCAGGAGTATCTCTTACTTGTTTTGGGGCAACGCTTATCGATTGATGTGATTTTGTCCTATATCAAGCATGTTTTTCACCTGCCTATGTCCTTCTTTGCGACACGCAGGACAGGGGAGATCGTGTCTCGTTTTACAGATGCTAATAGTATCATTGATGCGCTGGCTTCGACCATTCTTTCGATTTTCCTAGATGTGTCAACGGTTGTCATTATTTCCCTTGTTTTATTTTCACAAAATACCAATCTCTTTTTCATAACCTTATTGGCACTTCCTATCTATACAGTGATTATCTTTGCCTTTATGAAGCCGTTTGAAAAGATGAATCGGGATACCATGGAAGCCAATGCGGTTCTGTCTTCTTCTATCATTGAGGACATCAACGGTATTGAGACTATCAAGTCTTTGACCAGTGAAAGTCAGCGTTACCAAAAGATTGACAAGGAATTTGTGGATTATCTGAAAAAATCCTTTACCTATAGTCGGGCAGAGAGTCAGCAAAAGGCTCTGAAAAAAGTTGCCCATCTCTTACTCAATGTCGGCATTCTCTGGATGGGAGCTGTTCTGGTCATGGATGGCAAGATGAGTTTGGGGCAGTTGATTACCTATAATACCTTGCTGGTTTACTTTACAAATCCTTTGGAAAATATCATCAATCTGCAAACCAAGCTTCAGACAGCACAGGTTGCCAATAACCGTCTAAATGAAGTATATCTGGTAGCTTCGGAGTTTGAGGAGAAGAAAACGGTTGAGGATTTGAGCTTGATGAAGGGAGATATGACCTTCAAGCAGGTTTCTTACAAGTATGGCTATGGTCGAGACGTCTTGTTGGATATCAATTTGACCATTCCCCAAGGTTCTAAGGTGGCTTTTGTGGGGATTTCAGGGTCAGGTAAGACGACCTTGGCCAAGATGATGGTTAATTTTTACGACCCAAGTCAAGGGGAGATTAGTCTGGGTGGTGTCAATCTCAATCAGATTGATAAAAAGGCCTTGCGCCAGTATATCAACTATCTGCCTCAACAGCCCTATGTCTTTAACGGAACGATTTTGGACAATCTTCTTTTGGGAGCCAAGGAGGGGACGACACAGGAAGATATCTTACGGGCGGTCGAATTGGCAGAGATTCGGGAGGACATTGAGCGCATGCCACTGAATTACCAGACAGAATTGACTTCGGATGGGGCAGGGATCTCAGGTGGTCAACGTCAGAGAATTGCTCTGGCACGTGCTCTCTTGACAGATGCGCCGGTCTTGATCTTGGATGAGGCGACCAGCAGTTTGGATATTCTGACAGAGAAGCGAATTGTCGATAATCTTATGGCTTTAGATAAGACCTTGATTTTCATCGCTCACTGCTTGACCATTGCTGAGCGGACAGAGAAGGTTGTTGTCTTGGATCAGGGCAAGATTGTTGAAGAAGGAAATCATGCTGATTTGCTTGCACAGGGTGGTTTTTACGCCCATTTGGTCAATAGCTAGAAAGAGGAGAGGATGAAACCAGAATTTTTAGAAAGTGCGGAGTTTTATAATCGTCGTTACCATAATTTTTCCAGTCGGGTGATTGTCCCCATGTTCCTTCTGCTCGTGTTTTTACTTGGCTTTGCAACTTTGGCAGAGAAGGAGATGAGTATGTCTACTAGAGCTACTGTCGAGCCTAGTCGTATCCTTGCAAATATCCAGTCAACTAGCAACAATCGTATTCTTGTCAATCATTTGGAAGAAAGTAAGCTGGTTAAAAAGGGAGAACTGTTGGTTCAATATCAAGAAGGGGCAGAGGGTGTCCAAGCGGAGGCCTATGCTAGTCAGCTGGACATGCTCAAGGATCAAAAAAAGCAATTGGAGTATTTGCAAAAGAGTCTGCAAGAAGGGGAGAACCACTTTCCAGAGGAGGATAAATTTGGCTACCAAGCCACCTTTCGTGACTACATCAGCCAAGCAGGTAGTCTTAGGGCTAGTACATCGCAACAAAATGAGACCATCGCGTCCCAGAATGCAGCAGCTAGTCAAACCCAAGCCGAAATCGGCACCCTCATCAGTCAAACAGAGGCTAAAATTCGCGATTACCAGACAGCTAAGTCAGCTATTGAAACAGGTGCTTCCTTGGCCAGTCAGAATCTAGCCTACTCTCTCTACCAGTCCTACAAGTCTCAGGGCGAGGAAAATCCGCAATCTAAGGCACAAGCAGTTGTGCAGCTAGAAGCACAGCTTTCTCAGTTAGAATCTAGTCTTGCTACTTACCGTGTCCAGTATGCAGGTTCAGGTACCCAGCAAGCCTATGCGTCAGGTTTAAGCAGTCAATTGGAGTCTCTCAAATCACAACACTTGGCTAAGGTTGGTCAGGAATTGACCCTTCTAGACCAGAAAATTTTGGAGGCAGAATCGGGTAGGAAGGTACAGGGAAATCTTTTAGACAAGGGGAAAATTACGGCGAGTGAGGATGGGGTGCTTCATCTTAATCCTGAGACCAGTGATTCTACCATGGTAGCAGAAGGCGCCTTACTAGCCCAACTCTATCCGTCCTTGGAAAAAGAAGGGAAAGTCAAACTCACAGCTTATCTAAGTTCAAAAGATGTAGCAAGGATCAAGGTCGGTGATTCTGTTCGCTATACTACGACTCATGATGCCAAGAATCAACTTTTCCTAGATTCTACTATTACAAGTATTGATGCGACAGCTACTAAGACTGAGAAAGGGAATTTCTTTAAAATTGAGGTGGAGACTAATCTAACTTCGGAGCAGGCTGAAAAACTTCGGTATGGGGTGGAAGGTCGCCTGCAGATGATTACGGGCAAGAAAAGTTACCTGCGTTATTATTTGGATCAATTTTTGAACAAAGAGTAATGTTCGTGTTTTTAGAGTTAAATGATTTTTAAACTGTGAGAAAGATTCTTCTTGCGGTTTTTTCTTTATGATTTTTGGTGTCACTACATTATTTATTCGGTTAAGTTCTTGTAATTTTAGTTTTTTTATGGTAGAATGTGCTCAAGTAATACGAAAGGCGAACTTTAAAATGTCAAAACAATTGATCTATTCGGGAAAAGCTAAAGATATCTATACAACTGAGGATGAAAATCTTATTATTTCAACTTACAAGGACCAGGCGACTGCTTTCAATGGTGTTAAGAAGGAGCAGATTGCGGGCAAAGGAGTTTTGAATAATCAGATTTCATCTTTTATTTTTGAGAAATTAAATGCGGCTGGTGTGGCGACTCACTTTGTGGAGAAACTTTCAGATACAGAACAACTCAATAAAAAGGTTGAAATCATTCCTTTGGAAGTCGTGCTACGCAACTACACGGCTGGTTCCTTTTCAAAACGTTTTGGTGTAGATGAAGGAATCGCATTTGAGACTCCGATTGTTGAATTTTACTACAAAAATGATGATTTGGATGACCCATTTATCAATGACGAGCATGTGAAATTCCTACAGATTGCGGATGACCAGCAAATCGCTTACTTGAAGGAAGAAACTCGTCGTATCAATGAGCTCTTGAAAGCTTGGTTTGCTGAGATTGGCCTTAAATTGATTGACTTTAAGCTAGAGTTTGGTTTTGACAAGGATGGCAAGATTATCTTGGCAGACGAGTTTTCACCAGATAACTGCCGTTTGTGGGATGCGGATGGCAACCACATGGATAAGGATGTTTTCCGTAGGGGACTAGGTGAATTAACCGATGTTTATGAAGTTGTTTGGGAGAAGCTGCAAGGTTTGAAATAATCTGTTTGCAACGGAAAACCTTCGTCTCTCAACTAAAAGGACTCAGGCTGAAAAGGTCCCCCAGACCTTTTCACTCCGTAGGGGATTGGGAGAACTAACAGATGTTTACGAGATTGTCTGGGAAAAGTTGCAGGGTTTGAAATAACAACCTCAAGGTCGTTGGAACATTGTAAAAGCTGAAATAAAGGAATAAGGATTGATGGATAAACGTATTTTTGTTGAAAAAAAGGCTGATTTTCAGGTCAAGTCAGAGAGTTTGGTGAGAGAACTCCAGCACAACTTGGGACTTTCAAGCTTGAAAAGTATTCGCATCGTGCAAGTGTATGATGTATTTGACTTGGCAGAGGACCTGTTTGCACCTGCAGAGAAACACATCTTCTCTGAGCAGGTGACAGACCATGTCTTGGATGAAGCTGCTGTACAGGCGGATCTTGCTAACTATGCTTTCTTTGCCATTGAAAGCCTGCCAGGTCAATTTGACCAGCGTGCAGCATCTTCACAGGAAGCCTTGCTTTTACTAGGAAGTTCGAGTGATGTAACGGTTAATACTGCTCAACTTTATTTGGTCAATAAAGATATTGATGCGACGGAGTTAGAGGCGGTCAAGAACTATCTGCTCAACCCAGTTGATTCTCGTTTCAAGGACATCACGACAGGGATTGCCAAGCAGGAATTTTCTGAGTCAGACAAGACCATTCCTAAATTGACTTTCTTTGAAAGCTATACAGCAGAAGACTTTGCCCTCTACAAGACCGAGCAGGGCATGGCAATGGAAGTGGATGATTTGCTCTTTATCCAAGACTATTTCAAGTCAATCGGGCGCGTGCCAACTGAGACGGAACTCAAGGTTTTGGATACTTACTGGTCTGACCACTGCCGTCATACGACTTTTGAGACAGAGTTGAAACACATTGATTTCTCAGCTTCTAAATTCCAAAAACAATTGCAGTCAACATATGACAAGTATATTGCCATGCGTGAGGAACTGGGTCGCTCTGAAAAACCACAAACCTTGATGGATATGGCGACTATTTTCGGTCGTTATGAGCGTGCCAATGGACGTTTGGACGACATGGAAGTGTCAGACGAAATCAATGCTTGCTCAGTCGAAATCGAAGTGGATGTTGATGGGGTCAAAGAGCCATGGCTCCTCATGTTCAAAAACGAAACCCACAACCATCCAACAGAAATTGAGCCATTTGGTGGGGCTGCTACCTGTATCGGTGGGGCCATTCGTGATCCGTTGTCAGGTCGTTCATACGTTTACCAAGCCATGCGTATCTCAGGTGCTGGTGATATTACAACACCGATTGCTGAAACTCGTGCTGGTAAATTGCCACAACAAGTCATTTCTAAAACAGCGGCTCATGGTTATTCTTCATATGGTAACCAGATTGGTCTGGCAACAACTTATGTTCGTGAGTATTTTCACCCAGGCTTTGTGGCTAAGCGTATGGAGCTAGGTGCAGTTGTTGGTGCGGCTCCAAAAGAGAATGTTGTTCGTGAAAAACCGGAAGCGGGCGATGTCATTATCCTTCTTGGTGGTAAGACAGGACGTGATGGTGTCGGTGGTGCGACAGGTTCTTCTAAGGTTCAAACGGTTGAGTCTGTGGAGACTGCTGGTGCCGAGGTTCAAAAAGGGAATGCTATCGAAGAACGCAAGATTCAGCGCCTTTTCCGTAATGGCAATGTCACTCGTCTTATCAAGAAGTCCAATGACTTTGGTGCTGGTGGAGTCTGTGTAGCTATCGGTGAATTGGCTGATGGTCTTGAAATAGATCTTAACAAGGTACCTCTTAAATATCAAGGATTGAATGGGACAGAAATTGCCATCTCTGAATCACAAGAACGGATGGCAGTCGTGGTTCGTCCTGAGGATGTAGATGCTTTCGTTGCAGAATGTAACAAAGAAAATATTGATGCTGTTGTAGTTGCGACAGTGACAGAAAAACCAAATCTAGTCATGCACTGGAATGGTGAAACAATCGTGGACTTAGAACGTCGTTTCCTTGATACCAATGGTGTACGCGTGGTCGTCGATGCCAAGGTTGTGGACAAGGATGTTAAACTCCCAGAAGAACGTAAAACAAGTGCTGAAACTCTTGAAGCAGACACCCTTGCGGTTCTATCTGACCTCAACCATGCGAGTCAAAAAGGTTTGCAGACCATCTTTGACTGTTCTGTCGGTCGTTCAACAGTCAACCACCCACTTGGTGGTCGTTACCAACTCACACCGACTGAGGCATCTGTACAAAAATTGCCAGTTCAGCATGGTGTGACTCATACTGCGTCAGTCATGGCTCAAGGATTCAATCCATATGTAGCAGAATGGTCTCCATACCACGGTGCTGCTTATGCGGTGATCGAAGCAACTGCTCGTTTGGTTGCTGCTGGTGCCAACTGGTCTAAGGCTCGTTTCTCTTACCAAGAGTACTTTGAGCGCATGGATAAGCAAGCAGAGCGTTTTGGTCAGCCAGTAGCAGCTCTTCTAGGTTCTATCGAAGCACAAATTCAACTTGGTCTACCATCTATCGGTGGTAAGGACTCTATGTCTGGTACCTTTGAAGAATTGACGGTGCCCCCAACCTTGGTTGCCTTTGGGGTAACGACAGCAGATAGCCGTAAGGTGCTTTCTCCTGAGTTCAAAACTGCTGGGGAAAACATCTACTACATCCCAGGACAAGCCCTCTCAGCAGAGATTGATTTTGACTTGATTAAGTCTAATTTTGCTCAGTTTGAAGCCCTTCAAAAGGCTCACAAAGTGACATCTGCATCAGCTGTTAAATATGGTGGTGTGGTTGAGAGTTTGGCTCTTGCTACCTTTGGAAATCATATCGGTGCAGAAGTAACCTTGCCTGAACTTAAAACAGCTTTGACAGCTCAATTAGGCGGATTTATCTTCACATCACCTGAAGAAATCGCTGGAGTAGAGAAGATTGGTCAAACGAAAGTAGACTTTACACTCCTTGTCAACGGTGTGAAGCTAGATGGACACAAACTTGACAGTGCCTTCCAAGGGAAACTGGAAGAAGTTTACCCAACAGAGTTTGCCCAAGCGAAAGAGCTGGAAGAAGTTCCAGCTGTCGCTTCTGACGTAATCATCCAAGCTAAAGAAACAGTTGAAAAACCTGTAGTTTACATTCCAGTCTTCCCAGGCACCAACTCAGAATATGATTCAGCCAAGGCATTCGAAAAAGAAGGTGCAGAGGTTAACTTGGTGCCATTTGTGACCTTGAATGAAGAAGCCATTGTCAAGTCAGTTGAAACTATGGTTGACAATATCGGCAAGGCTAACATCCTCTTCTTTGCAGGTGGATTCTCAGCTGCGGACGAACCAGATGGATCAGCCAAGTTTATCGTCAACATCCTGCTCAATGAAAAAGTGCGTGCAGCTATTGATAGCTTTATCGCCCGTGGTGGCTTGATTATTGGTATCTGTAATGGATTCCAGGCCTTGGTCAAATCAGGTCTTCTTCCATACGGAAACTTTGAAGATGCTAGCAGTACTAGTCCAACCCTCTTCTACAATGATGCCAACCAACACGTGGCCAAGATGGTAGAAACTCGCATTGCCAATACCAACTCACCATGGTTGACTGGTGTGCAAGTGGGTGATATCCACGCCATTCCTGTTTCGCACGGTGAAGGGAAATTTGTCGTGACAGCTGAGGAATTTGCAGAGCTCCGTGACAATGGACAAATCTTTAGCCAATACGTGGACTTCGAAGGCAAACCAAGTATGGATTCTAAGTACAATCCAAATGGTTCTGTAAATGCTATAGAGGGAATTACTAGCAAGAACGGACAAATCATCGGTAAAATGGGACACTCAGAACGTTATGAAGACGGTCTTTTCCAAAATATCCCAGGCAATAAAGACCAGCACCTGTTCGCGTCAGCGGTTAAATACTTTACTGGAAAATAAGACTTACAGATTTTCTAATAGATAGTATCAGTAATGTAAAAGTCATGTAGATTTAGCTCTTGGTGCTACACAAATAAAAATTAGGTATATAAAATGACATACGAAGTAAAATCTCTTAATGAAGAATGTGGTGTTTTCGGCATCTGGGGACATCCAGATGCTGCTAAATTGACCTATTTTGGTCTCCATAGTCTTCAGCACCGTGGTCAGGAGGGGGCAGGAATCCTCTCCAATGACCAAGGGAAACTAAAGCGGCATCGCGATATGGGGCTTCTATCAGAAGTCTTCAGAAATCCTGCTAACTTAGATAAATTGACAGGAACTGGTGCGATTGGGCATGTGCGTTATGCGACTGCTGGCGAAGCTTCTGTAGATAACATCCAGCCCTTCCTCTTCCGTTTTCACGATATGCAGTTTGGTTTGGCTCATAATGGAAATCTGACCAATGCTGCCTCTCTCAAGAAAGAATTGGAACAAAGAGGAGCAATTTTCAGCGCAACTTCGGACTCGGAAATCTTGGCTCACCTCATTCGTCGCAGTCATAATCCTAGCCTGATGGGCAAAATCAAGGAAGCGCTCAGCCTTGTTAAAGGTGGTTTTGCCTATATCTTGCTGTTTGAGGACAAGTTGATTGCGGCTCTTGACCCCAATGGTTTTCGTCCGCTTTCTATCGGGAAAATGGCCAACGGAGCGGTGGTGGTTTCCTCTGAAACCTGTGCTTTTGAGGTTATTGGTGCTGAATGGATTCGTGATTTGAAGCCAGGTGAGATTGTGATCATTGATGACAAGGGAATCCAGTATGATAGCTATACAGATGATACTCAGTTAGCAATCTGTTCTATGGAGTATATCTATTTTGCCCGCCCTGATTCTAACATTCATGGTGTCAATGTCCATACGGCTCGTAAACGTATGGGTGCCCAATTGGCGCGTGAATTCAAGCATGAGGCGGATATCGTGGTCGGTGTGCCCAATTCTTCCCTCAGTGCGGCTATGGGATTTGCGGAAGAGTCTGGGCTACCAAATGAAATGGGACTTATTAAGAATCAATATACTCAACGTACCTTTATCCAACCGACTCAAGAATTGCGGGAGCAAGGGGTACGGATGAAACTCTCTGCTGTTTCAGGCGTTGTAAAAGGCAAGCGTGTGGTTATGATTGATGACTCTATTGTACGTGGAACAACCTCTCGTCGGATTGTTCAACTCTTGAAAGAAGCGGGTGCGACTGAGGTTCACGTTGCTATTGGCAGTCCAGCGCTAGCTTATCCATGCTTCTATGGAATTGATATCCAGACCCGTCAGGAGCTAATTGCGGCCAATCATACTGTTGAAGAAACTCGCCAAATCATTGGTGCGGACAGTCTGACCTATCTTTCAATTGATGGTTTGATTGAGTCGATTGGGATTGAAACAGATGCACCAAATGGTGGTCTCTGTGTCGCTTATTTTGATGGTGATTACCCAACGCCTCTCTACGACTATGAAGAAGACTATCGTAGAAGTTTGGAAGAAAAGACCAGTTTTTATAAATAGACAATAGGTCCTCCATTAAAGAAAAGGAATATAAAAATGACAAATAAAAATGCTTATGCTTCACGTCTCACTACTGACTAAAAGCTAAAGTATTTGTCAGTAGACGCTTTCTCCTATAGGATCAAAGCTAGAGCCCTGACTAGTATTTTTAGATAAAATAATTGTTTATCTAAAAATACGTCGCAATCTTCTCAAAGAAAAGGAATAAATAAATGACAAAAAATGCTTATGCCCAGTCGGGTGTAGATGTTGAAGCGGGTTATGAAGTTGTTGAACGAATCAAAAAGCACGTGGCTCGTACGGAGCGTGCAGGTGTCATGGGAGCTCTTGGTGGTTTTGGTGGTATGTTTGACCTTTCAAAGACTGGGGTTAAAGAACCTATCTTGATTTCAGGGACTGATGGTGTCGGAACCAAGCTCATGCTGGCTATCAAGTACGACAAGCACGATACCATCGGTCAGGACTGTGTAGCCATGTGTGTCAATGATATCATCGCTGCGGGTGCGGAGCCACTCTATTTCCTTGACTACGTAGCGACAGGGAAGAATGAGCCAGCTAAACTAGAGCAAGTAGTTGCTGGTGTAGCAGAAGGTTGTGTGCAGGCAGGTGCTGCCCTCATCGGTGGGGAAACGGCTGAAATGCCGGGCATGTACGGCGAAGATGACTATGACTTGGCTGGTTTTGCGGTTGGTGTGGCTGAAAAATCTCGAATCATTGACGGTTCAAAAGTGGCAGAGGGAGATGTTCTTCTTGGACTTGCTTCAAGTGGGATTCATTCCAATGGTTACTCTCTCGTCCGTCGTGTCTTTGCGGATTACACAGGTGAGGAAGTCCTGCCAGAATTGGAAGGCAAGAAACTCAAGGAAGTTCTTCTTGAGCCGACTCGTATCTATGTCAAGGCTGTTTTGCCACTCATCAAGGAAGAGTTGGTCAACGGCATTGCCCACATCACTGGTGGTGGCTTTATCGAAAATGTCCCTCGTATGTTTGCAGATGATCTAGCTGCTGAAATTGATGAAAGCAAAGTTCCAGTGCTTCCGATTTTCAAAGCTCTTGAGAAATACGGTCAGATCAAACACGAAGAAATGTTTGAAATCTTCAATATGGGTGTGGGACTTATGCTAGCAGTTAGCCCTGAAAATGTAGGTAGTGTCAAAGAATTGCTGGATGAACCAGTCTATGAAATTGGTCGCATCGTCAAGAAAGAAAACGAAAGTGTCATCATCAAATGAAAAAAATAGCGGTTTTTGCCTCAGGCAATGGCTCGAATTTTCAGGTGATTGCCGAAGAATTTCCGGTGGAGTTTGTCTTTTCAGACCATCGTGACGCCTATGTGCTCGAGCGTGCAGACAAGCTTGGTATTCTGTCCTATGCTTTTGAACTCAAGGAGTTTGAGAGCAAGGCAGACTACGAAGCAGCCCTTGTCGAACTCTTGGAAGAACATCAGATTGACTTGATTTGCCTCGCTGGCTACATGAAAATCGTTGGGCCCACCTTGCTGGCAGCTTATGAAGGTCGAATCATCAATATTCATCCAGCCTACCTGCCAGAATTTCCAGGAGCTCATGGGATTGAGGACGCTTGGAATGCTGGTGTTGTAGAGAGCGGCGTGACCATTCACTGGGTGGATTCCGGAGTGGATACAGGAAAAATCATCAAACAAGTGCGTGTACCACGGCTGGCTGATGATATCATCGAAAGCTTTGAAGCTAGGATTCATGAGGCAGAGTACAAGTTGTATCCGGAAGTAGTGAAGGTTCTATTTACAGATTGACTTTTTGATGATTCATATGATATCTTTGATTTTAAATTGGAGTCAGTGTTTGTTGAAGATGGCTTCAAACGGAGGTATTTGTAATGTTAGAATCTAAAAAAACAACTCGATATGTATTTTATGTCTATCTGATGTTATTAACTTGGGGAATCTTATTTAAGTTTGAAACAAGTCCTGAATTTATAGCATTTTTCTTAGCTCCAAGGTATATCAATTGGATTCCATTTTCAGAACCACTATCAGAACCACTAATAGTAGATGGAAAAATTGTTTTTGCTGAAATGTTATTTAATCTGATTTCCTTTATTCCATTAGGTGTTTGTTTCCCTTTGATAAAAACTAATTTATCTAGTTTAAAAATAGTCGGGACAGGTTTTTTGATTAGTTTATTGTTTGAGTGCTTACAGTATATTTTAGCAATAGGTATAACAGATATCACGGATTTGACTTTAAATACGCTAGGTGTTTATGTAGGCTTACTGATTTATCAAATTTTTATAAGAGTGTTCAAATCACAGATTAGAAAATGGGTCAATATCTTAGGTATGCTTAGCCTTGGTTTTGCTTATCTTGTTTTACTGTTACTGCATTTAATTGGTGTTTAACTAATGATTAAAAAGGAGAATATAATGACTAAACGCGCCTTAATCAGCGTCTCAGACAAAGCGGGCATTGTTGAATTTGCCCAAGAACTTAAAAAACTTGGTTGGGAGATTATCTCGACAGGTGGGACCAAGGTTGCCCTTGATAATGCTGGGGTGGACACCATTGCGATTGATGATGTGACTGGTTTTCCAGAGATGATGGACGGTCGTGTCAAGACCCTTCATCCAAATATCCACGGGGGTCTTCTCGCTCGTCGTGATTTGGATAGTCACCTGGAAGCGGCTAAAGACAATCAAATCGAGCTCATTGATCTTGTTGTGGTAAACCTTTACCCATTTAAGGAAACCATCCTCAAACCAGATGTGACTTATGCTGATGCGGTGGAGAATATCGATATCGGCGGGCCATCTATGCTTCGTTCAGCAGCGAAAAATCATGCCAGCGTAACAGTTGTGGTAGATCCAGCTGACTACGCAGTGGTTTTGGACGAGTTGTCAGCCAACGGTGAAACGACTTACGAAACGCGTCAACGTTTGGCAGCCAAGGTTTTCCGTCACACAGCGGCTTATGACGCCTTGATTGCAGAGTATTTCACAGCTCAAGTCGGAGAAAGCAAACCTGAAAAGCTCACTTTGACCTATGACCTCAAACAAGCTATGCGTTACGGTGAGAACCCACAACAAGACGCGGATTTCTACCAAAAAGCTTTGCCGACTGATTACTCCATTGCTTCAGCCAAACAGCTCAATGGGAAGGAATTGTCATTCAATAATATCCGTGACGCTGATGCGGCCATTCGTATCATCCGTGATTTTAAAGACCGTCCAACCGTTGTGGCTCTCAAACACATGAACCCATGTGGAATCGGTCAGGCTGATGACATCGAGACTGCTTGGGACTACGCTTATGAGTCTGACCCAGTGTCTATCTTTGGTGGTATCGTTGTTCTTAACCGTGAGGTGGATGTTGCGACAGCTGAGAAGATGCACGGCGTTTTCCTTGAAATCATCATCGCACCAAGCTATACGGATGAAGCGCTAGCCATTTTGACCAACAAAAAGAAAAACTTGCGTATCCTTGCCTTGCCATTTGATGCTCAAGAGGCCAGTGAAGTGGAAGCAGAATACACAGGTGTAGTTGGTGGACTTCTGGTGCAAAACCAAGACGTGGTCAAAGAAAGTCCAGCTGACTGGCAAGTGGTGACCAAACGCCAACCAACTGAGACAGAAGAGACAGCTCTTGAGTTCGCTTGGAAGGCAATTAAATACGTCAAATCAAACGGTATCATTGTAACTAACGATCATATGACACTTGGTGTTGGTCCAGGTCAAACCAACCGTGTAGCTTCTGTTCGTATCGCCATTGATCAAGCCAAAGACCGTCTGGACGGTGCCGTCCTTGCTTCGGATGCCTTCTTCCCATTTGCGGATAACGTGGAAGAAATCGCCAAAGCAGGGATCAAGGCCATCATCCAGCCGGGTGGATCCGTCCGTGATCAGGAATCCATCGAAGCTGCTGATAAATACGGCTTGACCATGGTCTTCACAGGCGTGAGACATTTTAGACATTAAGAACGTAAAGGAAAGGAAACAGTTTCTTTCCTTTTTTTGATTAAAAGACAGAACGAAACAAGATTAAAACGAACGTTTGTGATATAATATTAGTAAATAATTCGCAAAAGAGGTTGAGAGATGAAGCTGTTAGTTGTCGGTTCTGGTGGTCGTGAACATGCGATTGCTAAGAAGTTGCTTGAGTCAAAAGAGGTAGAAAAGGTTTTTGTAGCTCCTGGAAATGACGGAATGACTCTGGATGGTTTGGAGTTGGTAAATATCTCCATTTCCGAACATTCTAAATTGATTGAGTTTGCAAAAACCAACGATATTGCTTGGACCTTTATTGGTCCAGATGATGCCCTTGCGACTGGTATCGTGGATGATTTTAACCAAGCTGGTCTCAAAGCCTTTGGTCCGACAAGATTGGCGGCAGAGCTGGAGTGGTCCAAGGATTTTGCCAAGGAAATTATGGTCAAATACGGCGTTCCGACAGCAGCCTATGGCACGTTCTCAGATTTCGAGGAAGCCAAGGCCTATATCGAAAAGCAGGGTGTGCCTATCGTAGTCAAGGCGGATGGCTTGGCGCTTGGGAAAGGTGTCGTTGTTGCGGAGACGGTTGAGCAAGCAGTCGAAGCCGCTCATGAGATGCTTTTGGACAATAAATTTGGGGACTCAGGTGCGCGTGTGGTTATTGAGGAATTCCTCGACGGAGAGGAATTTTCACTTTTTGCCTTTGTCAATGGTGATAAGTTCTACATCATGCCAACGGCTCAGGACCACAAACGTGCCTACGATGGCGACAAAGGGCCTAACACGGGTGGTATGGGTGCCTATGCGCCAGTTCCACACTTGCCACAGAGCGCGATTGACACAGCAGTGGAGACTATTGTCAAGCCAGTCCTAGAGGGCATGATCCAAGAAGGGCGTCCATATCTGGGAGTTCTTTACGCAGGGCTTATCTTGACAGCTGATGGACCTAAGGTTATCGAGTTTAATGCTCGCTTTGGAGATCCTGAAACTCAGATTATTCTACCTCGATTAACCTCTGATTTTGCCCAAAATATTACGGATATCCTCGATGGCAAGGAGCCAAACATCACCTGGACGGACAAGGGTGTGACTCTGGGTGTGGTTGTCGCATCTAACGGTTATCCGCTAGACTATGAAAAAGGTGTCGAGTTACCAGCCAAGACAGAAGGTGACATTATCACCTATTATGCAGGGGCTAAGTTTGCGGAAAATAGCAGAGCGCTGCTATCAAACGGTGGACGTGTCTATATGCTGGTTACCACAGCAGCCACCGTCAAAGAAGCCCAATACACCATCTACCAAGAACTCGACAAACAAAACACAGAAGGCCTCTTCTACAGAACAGATATCGGAAGCAAGGCTATAAAAGATTAACAGTTACTAAATTTGTCATGGCGAGCGAAAGCGAACCAAAGTAAGATAATGGTCGCCGTGGTGAAAAGACCAGAACAGTATCTGTTCTGGTCTAGGGAAACTTTGAGACCCTAGGCTCAAAGTTTAGGAATGAAACCGAAGGTTTGCTTCCGTCCCCACCACCTAAGACCATTATCAAAAAAGAAGAAAAAAGGAAAAATTATGACTAAACCAATTATTTCCATCATCATGGGCTCAAAATCAGACTGGGCAACCATGCAAAAAACCGCTGAAGTCCTAGACCGCTTTGGTGTAGCCTACGAAAAGAAAGTTGTTTCTGCACACCGTACACCAGACCTCATGTTTAAACATGCGGAGGAAGCACGTAGTCGCGGTATCAAGGTCATCATAGCGGGTGCTGGAGGCGCAGCCCATTTGCCAGGTATGGTCGCAGCTAAAACAACCCTTCCAGTCATTGGGGTGCCCGTCAAATCACGTGCCCTTAGTGGCGTGGACTCGCTCTATTCTATCGTTCAGATGCCGGGCGGTGTGCCTGTGGCGACAATGGCTATTGGTGAAGCTGGTGCGACAAATGCGGCTCTCTTTGCCCTCCGTCTCCTCTCAGTAGAGGACCAAGCTATTGCGACAGCTTTGGCAGATTTTGCAGAAGAACAAGGAAAAATCGCAGAGGAGTCGACGAATGAGCTCATCTAAAACAATCGGCATTATCGGTGGTGGTCAACTGGGTCAGATGATGGCCATTTCTGCTATCTATATGGGTCACAAGGTTATCGCGCTGGATCCTGCGGCGGATTGCCCGGCCTCTCGCGTTGCGGAGATCATCGTGGCTCCTTATAACGATGTGGATGCGCTTCGCCAGTTGGCTGAGCGTTGCGATGTTCTGACCTATGAGTTTGAGAATGTCGATGCCGATGGTTTGGATGCTGTCATCAAGGATGGTCAACTTCCTCAAGGAATCGACCTGCTTCGCATCTCCCAAAATCGCATCTTTGAAAAGGACTTTCTCTCAAACAAGGCCCAAGTCACTGTAGCACCCTATAAGGTTGTGACTTCTAGCCAAGACTTGGCCGAGATTGACCTGTCTAAAAACTATGTCCTCAAGACTGCGACTGGTGG
Source organism: Streptococcus mitis (assembly GCF_047464035.1). Lineage (GTDB taxonomy): Bacteria > Bacillota > Bacilli > Lactobacillales > Streptococcaceae > Streptococcus > Streptococcus mitis_DX. The sequence goes on along the minus strand of NZ_JASHCQ010000007.1, from coordinate 30,524 downwards.
CTACGATGGGCATGGACAAAAGGTTATTCGCTCAGAAGCAGATTTGGCAGAAGCCTATGCGCTAGCTGACTCAGCAGATTGCGTTTTGGAAGAATTTGTCAACTTTGACCTTGAGATTTCTGTCATCGTGTCAGGCAATGGCAAGGACGTGACAGTTTTCCCAGTTCAGGAAAATATCCACCGCAACAATATCCTGTCTAAAACTATTGTACCAGCTCGCATTTCTGAGAGTTTAGCAGACAAGGCCAAAGCTATGGCAGTGAGAATCGCTGAGCAACTCAACTTGTCTGGAACACTTTGTGTGGAAATGTTTGCGACAGCTGATGACATCATTGTCAACGAGATTGCCCCGCGTCCACACAATTCAGGACACTACTCAATCGAAGCCTGTGACTTCTCTCAGTTTGATGCCCATATTCTAGGTGTTCTCGGAGCACCATTGCCAGCCATCAAACTACATGCCCCAGCCGTCATGCTCAATGTTCTCGGCCAGCATGTCGAGGCTGCTGAAAAATATGTCACAGAAAATCCAAGCGCCCACCTCCACATGTATGGTAAAATAGAAGCGAAGCACAACCGCAAGATGGGGCATGTGACTTTGTTTAGTGATGCGCCGGATGAGGTGGAGGAATTTGGGAAAGGGATTGATTTTTAGTACAAGTCTATGATACAAATTATCGTTAATGCATTTATTGAAAAGGATAAGACTGGAGCAGTTGTCGAAGTCTTGTTTGCTAGCAGTGATCACGAAAAGGTAAAGGCTAAATATGAAGAGCTAGTTGCTCTATATCCTGAAAACTATTTAGCAATTTATGATTTACCATTGGATACCGATCTCAATGAATTACTACACTATCCATCTGTGTTTATTGGAAAAGAGGAGTTTGAGTAGAAATCTTGGTTTACCTAGATAGCTTATTCCCAACAGCTTAAGAAGAAAGGAAAAATGAACAACATGATTAACCGTTACTCTCGCCCTGAGATGGCGAACATTTGGAGTGAAGAAAATAAATACCGTGCTTGGCTTGAGGTGGAAATCTTGGCTGACGAGGCATGGGCTGAGTTGGGGGAAATCCCTAAGGAAGATGTGGCTTTGATTCGCGAGAAGGCGGACTTTGACATCGACCGTATTTTGGAAATTGAGCAAGAGACTCGTCACGATGTGGTGGCTTTCACACGTGCGGTTTCTGAGACGCTTGGTGAGGAGCGCAAGTGGGTTCACTATGGTTTGACTTCTACCGACGTGGTGGATACGGCCTACGGTTACCTCTACAAGCAGGCTAATGACATCATCCGTCGTGACCTTGAAAACTTCACCAACATCATCGCTGACAAGGCTAAGGAGCACAAGTTCACCATCATGATGGGTCGTACCCATGGTGTGCATGCTGAGCCGACAACTTTTGGTCTTAAATTGGCGACTTGGTACAGCGAAATGAAGCGCAATATCGAGCGTTTCGAGCATGCTGCTGCTGGTGTGGAAGCTGGTAAGATTTCTGGTGCGGTTGGGAACTTTGCCAACATCCCACCATTTGTGGAGCAATACGTCTGCGACAAGCTTGGTATCCGTGCTCAAGAAATCTCAACACAGGTTCTTCCTCGTGACCTTCACGCTGAGTACTTTGCAGTTCTTGCTAGCATTGCGACTTCCATCGAACGTATGGCAACGGAAATCCGTGGTCTGCAAAAATCAGAACAACGCGAAGTAGAAGAATTCTTTGCTAAAGGGCAAAAAGGGTCTTCAGCAATGCCTCACAAACGCAACCCTATCGGTTCTGAGAACATGACAGGTCTTGCGCGTGTTATCCGTGGTCACATGATTACAGCCTATGAAAACGTTGCTCTCTGGCACGAACGCGACATTTCTCACTCATCAGCTGAGCGCATCATCACACCAGATACGACTATTTTGATTGACTACATGCTCCACCGTTTTGGAAATATCGTCAAGAACTTGACAGTCTTCCCAGAAAACATGATCCGCAACATGAACTCAACTTTCGGTCTTATCTTTAGCCAACGTGCCATGTTGACCTTGATTGAAAAAGGGATGACCCGTGAGCAAGCCTATGACTTGGTACAACCAAAAACAGCCTACTCTTGGGACAATCAAGTAGACTTTAAACCACTTCTTGAAGCAGATCCAGAGGTAACTTCTCGCCTCACTCAAGAAGAAATCGATGAAATCTTCAACCCTCTTTATTACACCAAACGAGTGGATGATATCTTTGACCGTCTTGGTTTAGGATAATTAGAATAAAAATCGAAGTTCTATTACTCTATTTATAGGAGTAGAAGAACTTCGATTTTTATTTTGTCTTCAAGTATTTTTGATAAAAATTACCTATATTTTAGTAAAATTTAAACAAATTTAGTCTATCTTAATTTACATATAGAAAATACATTTTTAATGTCATATAATAAGCATAGAAAAAGCCCAAGCAAGGCTTAGGCTTTCTTCTTAGTGATCACGGTCACATGAAATGAATTTGATTTTGTAGTAATCTGCGCGTTTATATGTTTCGCTGTATGCAAGAACTTGACCAGTAGACTCTAGTTTAGTAGTCTTGGTTTGTAAAACGGTTGGGAATTGTTCATCGACTCCGAGGATTGAAGCCGCATGTTCTGGAGTTGGAAATGCTATTTCATTGATTTCTTCAAAATGTTCATCATTCATGTGAATGTGGTAATCCAATTTGAAACGGTTATAGATAGAGCTATAATATTCAAGATTTGGATAATTTGCGTTGATGTATTGTTCTGGGATATAAGATGTATGGTAGATGTACACACCACCACCCGTTTCGCGAACGCGTTCAATCTTGTAGTAGAACTGATCTCCGCGTAGTCCAAGTTTTTCTAAGTAGCTTAGTTTGTTTCCACGCTCAATAGAAAGGACGGTAACTTTATCATCTTTAGTTTCAAAAACTTCTACATCTGAAAACTCTACGAGTTTGTGTTTGCGTGCGCGTGAAACGAATGTACCCTTTCCTTGTTGACGGACAATATAGCCATCCTTGGCAAGGTCGTTTAAAGCGCGAACAACTGTGATAGAACTAACATCATACATTGCAATCAATTCAGCTTCAGTGTAGAATTTATCTCCACTGGCAAATTGACCAGAAATGATTTTGTTCTTTAACTCATCTTTAATATATTGATACTTTGGAATTGCCATATTTTCACCTCGATTTTCCTTCTCCGTTAAAGATTTTACCATAAAACTGGAAAGAATAGTAGCCTTTTGAATAAAAAAATTAGAATAATAGGCTATAAGGTTAATTTACATAGGAATAAATAGAAAAACCTACATTTTTATACATGGTGCTAAAATGTTGTTATGACTATAGATTACAAGATTTTTATAAGTTTTTTGTGTAAAATTTAGTGAAAAATGAAAAAAATTGTGAAAACCTATTGACAAATGTAAGATATTGAGATATATTTACTATATCAACAAATGAAAGCGTAAACTTTATTGTCAGAAGGTAAGAATATGACACGATTTGAGATACGGGATGATTTTTATCTCGATGGAAAATCATTTAAGATTTTATCTGGCGCCATTCATTATTTTAGGGTTCCTCCAGAAGATTGGTATCATTCGCTCTATAACTTGAAGGCTCTTGGTTTTAATACAGTAGAGACTTATGTGGCCTGGAATTTACACGAGCCTCGTGAGGGTGAGTTTCACTTTGAAGGAGCTCTGGATTTGGAGCGATTTCTTCAGACAGCACAAGATTTGGGTCTCTACGCTATCGTTCGTCCCTCTCCCTTCATCTGTGCGGAGTGGGAATTCGGTGGCTTACCAGCTTGGCTTTTAACCAAAGATATGAGGCTTCGTTCCTCAGATCCTGCTTATATTGAAGCTGTCGGTCGCTACTATGACCAGCTCTTGTCACGGTTGGTGCCACATTTGTTGGACAATGGTGGCAATATCCTTATGATGCAGGTTGAAAATGAGTATGGTTCTTATGGCGAAGATAAGGCTTACCTAAGAGCAATTCGACAGTTGATGGAAGAGCGTGGTGTAACCTGTCCCCTCTTTACATCAGATGGTCCATGGAGAGCTACTCTGAAAGCTGGAACCTTAATCGAAGATGACCTCTTTGTGACAGGGAACTTTGGTTCTAAAGCTCCGTACAACTTTTCACAGATGCAGGAATTCTTTGATGAGCATGGCAAGAAATGGCCGCTCATGTGTATGGAGTTCTGGGATGGCTGGTTCAATCGTTGGAAAGAACCGATTATCACACGGGATCCGAAAGAGTTGGCAGATGCAGTTCGAGAGGTTTTGGAACAAGGCTCCATCAATCTTTACATGTTCCATGGTGGCACAAACTTTGGTTTCATGAATGGTTGCTCAGCTCGAGGGACTTTGGACCTGCCACAAGTTACATCTTATGATTACGATGCCCTTCTGGATGAAGAAGGAAATCCAACTGCCAAATATTTGGCAGTCAAGAAGATGATGGCAACACATTTCCCAGAGTATCCCCAGTTGGAACCACTCTACAAAGAGAGTATGGAGTTGGATGCTATTCCACTGGTAGAAAAAGTTTCCTTGTTTGAAACTTTGGATAGCTTGTCAAGTCCAGTAGAAAGCCTCTATCCTAAAAAGATGGAGGAGTTGGGACAAAGCTATGGCTATCTACTTTATCGAACAGAAACAAACTGGGATGCAGAAGAAGAAAGACTTCGTATCATTGACGGTCGAGATAGGGCTCAGCTTTATGTCGATGGTCAGTGGGTTGAAACCCAATATCAGACAGAGATTGGGGAAGATATTTTTTATCAAGGTGAAAAGAAAGCGCTATCTAGGCTGGATATCTTGGTAGAAAATATGGGGCGTGTCAACTATGGACACAAGTTCTTAGCGGATACGCAACGTAAGGGAATTCGGACAGGTGTTTGTAAGGATTTGCACTTCTTACTAAACTGGAAACACTATCCACTCCCACTAGATAATCCTGAGAAAATTGATTTTTCAAAAGGATGGACAGAAGGACAACCAGCCTTTTACGCTTATGACTTTACAGTCGAAGAGCCAAAAGATACTTACCTAGACTTGTCTGAGTTTGGTAAGGGAGTTGCCTTTGTAAACGGGCAGAATCTAGGACGTTTTTGGAACGTCGGCCCAACCCTCTCGCTTTATATCCCTCATAGCTATCTCAAGGAAGGTGCCAATCGTATCATCATCTTTGAAACAGAGGGCCAATATAAAGAAGAGATTCATTTAACTCGTAAACCTACACTAAAACACATAAAGGGGGAAAACTTATGACAATTGTAGGATGCCGTATCGATGGACGTTTGATCCACGGACAAGTAGCCAATCTATGGGCTGGAAAACTAAATGTTTCACGTATCATGGTTGTAGATGACGAAGTTGTCAACAACGACGTTGAAAAGAGTGGTTTGAAACTTGCAACACCACCAGGTGTGAAGTTGAGTATTTTGCCAATTGAGAAAGCGGCAGCCAATATTCTTGCTGGAAAATACGATAGCCAACGTCTCTTTATCGTGGCTCGTAAACCAGACCGCTTCCTTGGTTTGGTAGAAGCAGGTGTACCAATTGAAACCCTTAATGTTGGGAATATGTCTCAAACACCAGAAACTCGCGCCATCACACGTTCTATCAACGTAGTGGACAAGGATGTGGAAGACTTCCACAAATTGGCAGAAAAAGGTGTTAAACTTACTGCTCAAATGGTTCCAAATGATCCAATTTCAGACTTTTTGAGCTTATTAAAATAGGAAAAAATTTTTAGGAGGTCATTGTTATGATACAATGGTGGCAAATTTTACTTCTCACTTTGTACTCAGCTTATCAAATCTGTGATGAGTTGACGATCGTTTCATCTGCAGGTTCCCCTGTATTTGCTGGTTTCATTACTGGTTTGATTATGGGAGATGTGACTACTGGTCTGCTTATCGGTGGTAACTTGCAACTGTTCGTTCTTGGGGTTGGTACCTTCGGTGGTGCTTCTCGTATTGACGCAACTTCTGGTGCGGTTCTTGCAACAGCATTCTCAGTTTCACAAGGAATCGCTACAGACCTTGCGATTACAACAATCGCTGTACCAGTAGCAGCACTTTTAACATACTTCGACGTTCTTGGACGTATGACAACTACTTTCTTCGCACACCGTATTGATGCTGCAATCGACCGCTTTGATTACAAAGGTATCGAACGCAACTACTTGCTTGGTGCGATTCCTTGGGCTTTATCTCGTGCCCTTCCAGTCTTCTTCGCGCTTGCATTTGGTGGTGAATTTGTACAACACGTAGTAGACTTCGTTACAAAATACCAGTGGGTTGCAGATGGTTTGACACTTGCAGGACGTATGCTTCCAGGTCTTGGATTTGCAATCTTGCTTCGTTACCTTCCAGTTAAACGTAACCTTCACTACCTTGCAATGGGATTTGGTTTGACAGCTATGTTGACTGTTCTTTACTCATATGTAACAGGTCTTGGTGGCGCTGTTGCTGGTATCGTAGGTACTCTACCGAAAGATGTTGCTGAAAAAATTGGTTTCGTGAACAACTTCAAAGGTTTGTCTATGATTGGTATCTCTATCGTAGGTATCTTCCTTGCAGTGCTTCACTTCAAAAATAGCCAAAAAGTAGCTGTAGCAGAACCTTCTACACCATCAGAAAGTGGGGAAATCGAAGATGACGAATTCTAATTACAAACTTACAAAAGAAGATTTTAATCAAATCAACAAACGTAGCTTGTTTACTTTCCAATTGGGTTGGAACTACGAACGTATGCAAGCTTCTGGTTACCTTTACATGATCTTGCCTCAATTGCGTAAAATGTATGGGGATGGAACTCCTGAATTGAAAGAAATGATGAAAGTTCATACTCAATTCTTCAATACTTCACCATTCTTCCACACCATTATCGCTGGTTTTGACCTTGCCATGGAAGAAAAAGATGGTGTGGGTTCAAAAGACGCCGTTAATGGTATCAAGACAGGTTTGATGGGACCATTCGCTCCTCTTGGAGATACAATCTTTGGTTCACTTGTACCTGCGATCATGGGATCTATCGCAGCAACTATGGCTATCGGTGGTCAACCTTGGGGTATCTTCCTTTGGATTGCAGTTGCAGTAGCGTATGATATCTTCCGTTGGAAACAGTTGGAATTTGCCTACAAAGAAGGGGTTAACCTTATCAACAATATGCAAAGTACCTTGACAGCTTTGATTGACGCTGCATCTGTACTTGGTGTCTTCATGATGGGTGCTCTTGTAGCAACAATGATCAACTTTGAAATTTCTTACAAGTTGCCAATCGGTGAAAAGATGATTGATTTCCAAGACATCTTGAACCAAATCTTCCCACGTTTGCTTCCAGCAATCTTTACTGCCTTTATCTTCTGGTTGCTTGGTAAGAAAGGTATGACCTCTACTAAAGCTATCGGTATCATTATCGCTCTTGCAGTAGGTCTTTCTGCCTTTGGTAAATTTGTACTTGGAATGGGCGCATAATTTATGGCTAAATCATTAATTTTGGTGAGTCATGGTCGCTTCTGTGAAGAACTTAAAGGTAGCACTGAAATGATCATGGGTCCACAAGACAATATTCATGCAGTGGCTCTTCTTCCAGAAGATGGTCCAGAAGAATTTACTGCGAAATTTGAAGCTGCTATTGAAGGATTGGATGATTTCCTAGTCTTTGCGGATCTTCTCGGTGGAACACCATGTAACGTGGTCAGTCGTTTGATCATGGAAGGTCGTGACATCGAACTTTATGCAGGAATGAATCTTCCAATGGTGATTGAATTTATCAATGCGAGCCTTACAGGTGCAGATGCGGACTATAAGAACCGTGCTGCAGAAAGCATTGTGAAAGTTAATGACCTGTTAGCTGGCTTCGATGATGACGAAGATGAATAAGATGTGACAACGTGAAAATCAGAGGGAAAATAGGCGATAGGAGGATGGAGCGATTCTCCGACGATAATCGATCTTTTTCCCAAAGATTTTAGTTGGAACTCGATTCAATAAGATGTGATAACGTGAAAATCGTTAGAGCATTTTATATAGAATATACATGGGAATGGGGCTTACTCCCATTCCCATATTTAATAGAAAAAGAGGAACTCAATGCTACATTATACAAAAGAAGATTTGCTCGAATTGGGTGCAGAAATCACTACACGTGAAATCTACCAACAGCCTGATGTATGGAAAGAAGCTTTTGAATCTTATCAAGCAAAAGGTGAAGAAATTGCAGCTTTCCTACAAGGAATTGCTGATAAACATAACTATATCAAGGTTATCTTGACAGGTGCGGGGACTTCTGCTTATGTAGGAGATACCTTGGTACCTTACTTTAAGGAAGTCTATGACGAACGCAAATGGAATTTCAATGCTATTGCGACAACAGATATCGTTGCCAATCCAGAAACTTATTTGAAAAAAGATGTGGCAACTGTCCTTGTATCCTTTGCTCGTAGTGGGAACTCGCCTGAAAGTGTGGCGACTGTTGATTTGGCCAAGGCCTTGGTAGATGAGCTTTACCAAGTGACGATTACTTGTGCAGCAGATGGTAAATTGGCTCTTCAAGCTCATGGAGATGACCGCAATCTCTTGCTCTTGCAACCAGCTGCCTCTAATGATGCTGGATTTGCCATGACTTCTAGCTTTACGTCTATGATGTTGACAGCTCTCTTGGTCTTTGATCCTACAGAATTTGCTGTTAAAGCTGAACGTTTTGAAGTTGTATCTAGTCTTGCCCGTAAAATTCTAGACAATGCAGAAGATGTCAAAGAGTTGGTTGACCTAGACTTTAACCGTGTCATCTATCTAGGCGCTGGTCCTTTCTTTGGGCTTGCTCATGAAGCTCAGCTCAAGATTTTGGAATTGACAGCTGGCCAAGTGGCGACCATGTATGAAAGTCCAGTCGGCTTCCGTCACGGTCCAAAATCTCTTATCAACGAAAATACAGTTGTTTTGGTCTTTGGTACAACAACAGACTACACTCGCAAGTACGACTTGGACTTGGTTCGTGAAGTTGCTGGTGACCAGATTGCTCGTCGTGTTGTGCTTTTGAGTGATCAAGCTTTTGGTCTTGAAAATGTCAAAGAAGTGGCCTTTGGTTGTGGCGGTGTCTTGAATGATATTTACCGTGTCTTCCCTTACATCGTTTATGCCCAACTCTTTGCCCTATTGACTTCACTCAAGGTAGAAAACAAACCAGATACACCGTCTCCTACAGGTACAGTAAATCGTGTGGTACAGGGTGTTATCATCCACGAATATCAAAAGTAATACTCTTCGAAAATCTCTTTAAACCATGCTAGTGTCGCCTTGCCGTAGGTATATGTTACTGACTCTGTCAGTTCTATCCACAACCTCAAAACAGTGTTTTGAGCTGACTTCGTCAGTTCTATCTACAACCTCAAAGCAGTGCTTTGAGCAGCCTGTGGCTAGCTTTCTAGTTTGCTCTTTGATTTTCATTGAGTATAAGACAGTATTTATGAATTCTTGATAAGAGGATTTGTAAATCATACAAGTAAACCATAGATTGTGAATGGACTTTCTATGGTTTGTTTGCTTAATAGAATTAGGAAGAAGGAAAAACGAATGAAAGCATACACAGAGCGTGTGTTCGGAAGAGTTGATGAACAAGATGTCCTAGCTTATTGCTTTGAGACTGATGCTGGTTATCAATTAGAGGTTATGACTTATGGGGCGACTATCTTGCGCTATGTCACACCTGACAAGGCTGGAAACTTTGCCAACGTTATCTTGGGTTTTGATGATTTTGATAGCTATGTAGGCAATAGTCCCAAGCATGGAGCTAGCGTAGGTCCTGTGGCGGGCCGTATTGCAGGTGCGACCTTTGAGCTTAATGGCAAGACCTATGACCTTGAAGTCAACAATGCTAGCAACTGTAACCATAGTGGTTCAACTGGTTGGGATTCCAGCTTGTTTGAATTGGTCGAGGTGAGCGACCATGGCTTGACTCTCTACACAGAGCGTACAGATGGGACAGGAGGGTTCCCTGGAAATCTCAAGATTTGGATCAGTTACCACTTAGAAGAAACTGGTGCCTATGAAATCAGCTACAAGGTGACAACCGATCAAGATACGCTGGTCAATCCAACCAACCACAGCTATTTCAACTTGTCTGGTGATTTCACGCAGACGATTGACCGCCATGTCTTCCAACTAAATACAGAGGGCATTTACCCAATCGCTCCCGACGGTGTTCCTGCCAAAACTCCAGATGCCAATCGTGATGTGGTTAAACACATCTACAATGGTGCCTTGTTGAAGGATATCTTTGCAGAGGAAGATGAGCAAATCCAGCTGGTATCTGGCTTGGACCACCCATTTGCCCTCCCTACGGGTCATGACAATGCTGGTTTCCTTTATGACCAAAATTCAGGTCGCTTCTTGCTTTTCAAGACAGAGGCTCCATGTTTTGTGGTCTACACAGCAAACTTTGTCGATGAGAGTGTCATCATAGGAGGTCAGCCAATGGTACAGCACAATGGGATTGCACTTGAAGCGCAGGCTTTACCAGATGCCATTCATAGCGACCTCAAAGACCAAGTCATTCTTAAAGCCGGTCAAACCTTTACAAGCAAGACACGTTATGAGCTTGTTGTGAAATAAAAGGATAGGAATTTCTACTTTTTGGGGTGCAGTTCAAATCCGTTGCTTTTTTTGCAAGCTAAGGGATTTTTGTCCCAGACTCTTTCTTTTTTGATGTTCAACGCGATAAAAATCCTTTTTTTGAAGTTTTCAAAGTTTCGAAAACCAAAGGCATTGCGCTTGATGAGTTTGATGAGATTATTAGTGGCTTCCAATTTGGCGTTGGAATAGGGTAACTGAAGGGCATTGACGATTTTCTCTTTGTCCTTTAGAAAGGTTTTAAAGACAGTCTGAAAAAGAGGATGAATCTGCTTTAGATTGTCCTCAATGAGTCTGAAAAATTTTTCTGGTTCCTTATTCTGAAAGTGAAAAAGCAAGAGCTGATAGAGATTATAGTGGTCTTTCAAGTCTTCTGAATAGCTCAAAAGCTTGTCTAGGATTTCTTTATTGGTTAAGTGCATACGAAAAGTAGGGCGATAAAATCTCTTATCACTGAGTTTACGGCTATCCTGTTGGATAAGTTTCCAGTAACGCTTGATAGCCTTGTATTCATGGGATTTTCGATGAAACTGATTCATGATTTGGACACGAACGCGACTCATAGCATGGCTAAGATGTTGGAGTAAAACAGTCCAGTGAACTGTTTTAGCCTGAGCCTAGAAATTAGAAAGCGAAGCTGTTTAGCCAAGTCAAATAGATTGCAAGATGTTCACTTAATCAGAAGAACAACTTTCTTGCACTTGACTTGATAATTGGGGTATAATTAAATTTATAGGATTTTGATAGACAAAATTTCAGTCTTCAAAAATAGTATCCTTTGATTGTTAGAAATTGGTTTAATATGAAAGAAAAAATAATAAAATCATCAAATCAGCGACAACTATTCTCTTTTCGTAAGTATAAAGTTGGACTTTGTTCTGTTTTATTAGGTACAGCGTTGGTTTTTGGAGCTTCAGTGTCTAGCCTTGTTAGTGCAGCTGAACTTGAGAAAAAACCTTCTGTTACAGAAGGAACTGATGTTACAGGAAGCAGTACGGTGTCTAGTCCTAATGATGCTTCCAACAAAATATCTAATCATACAAATACAGTAGAAGATGCTCCAGTAGTCAATGTAACAGCTAGTGCTGATGAGATGAAAAAAGAAGACGATTACTACGCTCGTGAGATATTCAAGGGTTCAGAAGTGGTATCGGTAGATGACGTGGAGACAAATAATAAGGTAGATAAGAGTATTGATCTTAGTTCAGATCTACCAAAAGTCAAGAATTTAACCAATGCTACAGTTCATGTTGAGTTTAAAGCAACAGAAACGGTACCGAATTTATATAGTGTATTTTCTACCTCTAGTACTTCAAGTCGAAATGAGTATTTCCTTTTAGGAGTAAGTGGAAACAAGCCTGTTGTAGAGGCTAGAACAGGAAAAGAGGGGAGCTATCAGTACGATCGTTTTGAAGATGGAAAGGAAAGTATTCGTCCTAATGAGTGGAATTCGTTAACCTTTACTATTTCTCGACCTAATGTTAATGTAGATGCCGGTGAGGCGAAACTTTATGTTAATGGTAGGTTATCAAAATCTTCTGCTAAATCGGGTCTTTTTTTGACAGCTATGCAAAACTTGACCAATATGCAGTTAGGAGCTATGCAACGTGGAAATGGTAAAGTTTGGGGGACTAATCTAGATATCCGTAATCTAACGATTTATGATTATGCCTTCAGTGACACAGAGGTAGGACAACGAAGTACTATTTTTCTTCGAGATCCTGAGGGAAACAAGGCTCTTGGTCCAGCTGAATTAACAGATAATAAGGCTGTTTTTCAGTCTGGATTGAATGGTCAGAAAAATAGTGATGGGATTTATTCTTATCGTATACCATCTTTGCTGAAAACGAATGATGGTACAATAATTGCAGGGGCAGATGAACGTCGTTTGCATTATTCTGACTGGGGTGATATTGGAATGGTTGTTCGTCGAAGTGAGGATGGAGGCAAAACTTGGGGTGAACGAATTAATATTTTAAATATTCGTGATAATCCAAGAGCTAGAAATGCTAATATTGGTTCTCCTACTTCTATTGATATGGTTTTAGTACAAGATTCCAAGACAAAGAAAATTTATTCTATCTACGATGTCTTTCCAGAAGGACAAGGAATTTTGGGTATGAGTGTTACTCGTGAAGAGTCTTATACAGTTGTCAATGGTCGAACATATCAGATAGTATATAAGGGTAATGAGAAATATACTATTCGGGAAGATGATTATATTTATGATAGTAATAATCAAAAGACATCTTATCATGTAATCACTAAATCGACTCAGTCTGAAAATAAGTACAGTGATACAGGTGATTTGTATAATGGTAGTAAGTTAGTGGGAAATATATATTTTACCCCAACAACTGACTCGCCTTTTCGTGTAGCCAAGGATAATTTTATATGGATTTCAGAGAGCAATGATGACGGAAAAACTTGGTCAGCACCAAGGGACATTACACCCCAGATAAAGAAAGATTGGATGAAATTTTTGGGTACGGGTCCAGGTTCAGGTATTGCATTGAAGCATGGTCAATATGCAGGGCGTTTAGTAGTACCTATGTATTCAACTAATTATGTATCTCATCTCAATGGTTCTCAGTCTTCTCGTGTAATTTATTCTGATGATCATGGTTTGACTTGGCATATGGGAGCTTCTCCTAATGATGGTCGTATCTTCAGAGGGGAAACTTTGAATTCTAATACTATGAGAAACACAGCAGCAGAATTGACTGAGGCTACTGTTATCGAGTTAAACGATGGAACACTCAAGATGTTTATGCGTAATCGAAGTGGTCATGTTCAATTTTCTACTAGTAAAGATGGTGGTGCTACTTGGGGTGCTGTTGAAACAATTAGTGATATTCCAGATGTTTATGTACAACTTTCAGCAGTTCACACTGTGCAAAATGGTCGGGAGTACATTGTATTAGTAAATGCTAATGGACGTGGTCGTGAAAATGGTTATGCTCGACTTGCAGAAGTTCAATCAGATGGTAGTTTGAAATGGATCAGACATAATTTGGTCCAAGCTGGTAAGTTTGCTTATAATTCTGTTCAAAATCTAGGTAATGGTGAGTTTGGTCTTGTCTATGAGCACAGTGAAGATGGTGAAAATGACTATACTCTTTCCTTTAGAAAGTTTAACTGGGATTTCTTAAATCCAACGGTTCGGGCAGTTTCTGCTCAAGTGACGACAGATGATAAATTAGTTTCTATACGTTATGATGGTGAGGTACTTGCTCGAAAAGGCCTGGTTTTAACATTATCCAATGGTAGAAAACTGCCTTTTGTTACTCAGTATGATAATCGTACCCTTCTTTTCCAATGGCAACCAGAGGATGAGGGGGCGACTGTAACAGGTATTCAAACAGGGACTTTGGATAGCGTGACAGATATTCCACTGGATACTACCAATGTTCGTCTGCCAATCCGTACTCGCACTGTTGAACCAACGGATCCAAAAGTGGCAGATTCTCTCCTTTATCCTGATATCAACAATGACTTAAGGTGGCCAGTTGGTTTGAGCTACGATGATTTGAATAGAACTGTAACCCGAACTATACATTATGTTGCTGATGACGGAAAAGTTTTCCCAGATACAGTACAGACAGTCGCTTATAGTCGTAATGCTATTGTTGATCTGGTTAAAGGTACGGTTACTTATGGTTCTTGGGTCTTGGCTAAGTCAGAGTTTGACAGTCTTGTTGTTCCTATACAGGCTGGATATTTGGCTGATAGATCTTTGATTACTAACCAAAATATCGAAAAAGATGTTCAGACTTTGGTACCAATTTCGGTGACAACTAGTGTCCGTTATAAGAAATTAGGTTCTTGGATTGTTCAAACTCCAAATTCTGAAATGAATAGGATATCTTATCCCAATAGCTATTTAGATGCGAGTGTTATCGGCAATCATAGTACGGTTACTATTCCTTATATAGCGGGTTACCGTGCGATTGGGAAAGATGGGAATTATTTGACCTTGAAAAATACGGATCGTCCAGCAGAAGGATATCTAGCACCACGCCCTGATGATGCCACCCAAGATAGCATCATTCGTTATGATAAAGATAATCAAAGTGCTCAGATTCGTTTTGTGAATCAATCTAATAAAGCGGTCTTATCAACTGTTTCTTTAACTGGAAAAACAGGTGAAGTGATTGATAGTAAGTCTGTAGAAAGGGAAATTTTATCTTTCTTGAACAAAGGTTATCGGATTGTTACAGATGAATTTCATCAGATACTAACTCCTGTTTATGGTGACAACAGTCGTGTGGTTACTCAATTTACTATTGTGCTTACACCAAGGGTGGAGAAGATTGATGCTAGTCAGTATAAAGAAAAAGATTCATTGGTAGATAGCCAGTTGAAGCTTACTTGGCCAGCTGGTTTGACAGAAAAAGACTTACAGAAGTCGGTTAGTCGTACGACTCGTTTCTTGAATACACAAGGCGAGGAAATTGCGCCTGCTCACGAAGCTGTTCTTAATTATAGAAGAACAGCAACTGTTAATCTTGTAACCAAAGCTGTTCTTTATACGGGTTGGATTGCTGAACAAAATAAATTTCCAGCAGTTTCAGCTCCAGTTGTGAGTGGTTACCTAGCAAATGAATTGGGGAAACCAGAATTATCAAGTACTCCAAATATCCCAGCAAGAGTGGATGCTATTCATTATCGCAAACTTGGACAATGGGTACTAAAATTACCGTCAGAGACAATAAAAATAACTTATCCTAACGACCGTAGTAATGCAGGACGTGTTGGAACAGATCAGTCAACGGCTCCAGTTGTGACAGGTTATCAAGCTAAATATCAAGGTAAAAACCTAGTTTTAGCACAGGATGGAAGAAGTTATATTCTTTCCCTTCCAGAAGATGTTACACGTGATATGATAATTGACTACACTCGTATTCCAGCTGTAGAAGGGAAAGAAGAAGTTCGTGAAACGGTATCAATTCCTTACGAACGCTTGACTGAGGTTAGCTCTGATCTCTATACAGATCAAACTCAGCTGAAACAGTCAGGTCGTGTAGGTTCTAAGACTGTTGTGAAGCTATACCAAACATTAGATGGTGTGAAAACAGACAAGATCCTCTCTGTCCGTGAGGAAAATGTAGTGGATTCTCAACCCGAGATTATCCTAGTTGGTACTAAGCCTATTAAGAGTCGAGAAAACGTTGTTAGCACAGAAGAAATCGCACCAGTACTTGTGTACCGAGAAGACCCTTCACTCCTGAAAGGCCAAAGTCAGACTGTTCAAGGTCGTGCAGGTCAGCGTAAGATTATTACTATCTATGAAACAGACCACGGTATACGTACTGGAATTATCCTTTCTCAAACCAGTGAAATTGTGCAAGAAGCAACCCCAACAATCATCTATCAGGGGGCGAAGGTTATCGGTCGTACTCTGCCAGAAGATGGTCCTCTATCTCCAATAGTTGAAAAACCAAGTGTGGAAATCCGCATAGAGGAAACTGACTTTACTACTGAATATAGGGATAGTGCTAACTTACCAAAAGGTCAAACGAAGGTCTTGATTGCAGGAGAAAAAGGTCAGCGTACTATCCTGACAGAAATTAGTAGTGACAATGGTGTAGAAACACGTAGTGAGCTATCTAATACTATTACCAAGGAACCGATCCATCAAGTTGTCTTAATAGGGACCAAAGCTGTAGAAGGGGAAGAAGAAGTTCGTGAAGCGGTATCAATTCCTTACGAACGCTTGACTGAGGTTAGCTCTGATCTCTATACAGATCAAACTCAGCTGAAACAGTCAGGTCGTGCAGGCTCTAAGAGTGTTGTGAAGCTATACCAAACACTGGATGGAGTAAAAACAGAAAAGGTTCTCTCCGTCCGTGAGGAAAATATAGTTGCCTCTCAACCCGAGATTATCCTAGTTGGTACTAAGCCTATTAAGAGTCGAGAAAGCGTTGTTAGCATAGAAGAAATCGCACCAGTGCTTGTGTACCGTGAGGACACTTCGCTTCTGAAAGGTCAAAGTCAGACCGTTCAAGGTCGTGCAGGTCAGCGTAAGATTGTAACGATCTATGAAACAGACCATGGAATACGTACTGGAATGATCCTCTCTCAAACAAGTGAGATTGTGCAAGAAGCAACCCCAACAATCATCTATCAGGGGGCGAAGGTTATCGGTCGTACTCTGCCAGAAGATGGTCCTCTATCTCCAATAGTTGAAAAACCAAGTGTGGAAATCCGCATAGAGGAAACTGACTTTACTACTGAATATAGGGATAGTACTAACTTACCAAAAGGTCAAACCAAGGTCTTGATTGCAGGAGAAAAAGGTCAGCGTACTATGCTGACAGAAATTAGTAGTGACAATGGTGTAGAAACACGTCGTGAGCTATCTAACACTATTACCAAGGAACCGATCCATCAAGTTGTCTTAATAGGGACCAAAGCTGTAGAAGGAGAAGAAGACAAGAAAACACCTCTAATTCCTTCGAATGAGAATGTGATTCTTAGTTCTGATAGAAAATTAGCGAATTCTGCTAAGGAGTTACCAAGGACGTCGAATACTGATGATAAAAACTTATTTGTGCTTGGGTCAATCGGACTTCTCTTGGGTTTGGGATTGAGTGTTAGAAAAAGAAAAAATTGAGCATGAAATTTCCAATTTGATAGTAACGAGAGATTTTCATAGAGATGATAGAGGATAATTTTAGCATTAAGAAAAGTTGTTTTAATTATTGCTATGGGAGCACCATATATATTTATAGCAATAACTTTGCTAGTCTTGTTAAATAAACACAAAACAATCCTAGAAGATTTTTCTGGGGTTGTTTTTGCTAGGGGAGTTTCTATAAGTTGTCTGGCTTGACTTTCTTGATGGAAATTATATAATAGTTGTAATAATTAAAGTTACAATTAAAGAGAGAAATAGTTATGACCTATGAATACAAGAGCCACATTTATTTGGCAGAGGCAGTTTTAAATGTAAAGGATTTGGCCAGTCAAACTGCCTTTTATCAGCAAATCATTGGTTTAGAAATCTTATCTCAAACTGAGACAGAGGTCATTCTAGGCCTTGGTGGAAAATCCTTGGTACAGTTGATTCAAACACAAGAGAGCGGAGAAGTAAGGGAACATTATGGCCTTTACCATCTGGCTATTCTCTTGCCGACACGCAAGACTTTGGCTGATGTCTTGAAACATCTGACGGATTTGCAGATTCCTCTTGTCGGTGGTGCTGACCATGGTTACAGTGAGGCCCTTTACTTAGAAGATTTGGAGGGGAATGGCATTGAACTCTATCGAGATAAGCCGGTTTCCACATGGGATATTCGAGAAGATGGGCGTATTATCGGGGTCACTGAGGCCCTTGCAGCGCAGGATATCTATGAGTTGGGGGAAAGAGTAGAGCCCTTTATCCTAGCAGACGGTACGAGAATGGGGCATATTCATCTTTCCGTCAAGGATAGTCGAAAGTCCAGCCAGTTTTATCAAAAGGTGTTAGGGCTAGAGGATAAATTCAGTGTACCTAGCGCCAGTTGGATTGCGGCAGGAAACTACCATCATCATTTGGCGGTCAATGAATGGGGAGGAAAAAGTCTGGCTCCGCGTAAGCCGGGTTTGCCAGGCTTAGCCTACTATGTCATCGAAGTCGCACATAAAGAAGAACTGTTAATGATTGCTGAGCGAGCACAAGAAATTGATGCACCAGTTAAGTGGCTGACATCTAGCCAGCTGGACGTTACAGACCCAGACGGAATTGTGACCCGTATTCGTTTAGCAAGATAGGCAAGATGTGATAAAAATCAGAGAATAAATTGTAGAAAGTACCCCTTATCCTAGTCGGATATGTAGAAAATTTGATATGATAGTAGGGAATAAGGAGAAGAATACAATGACCAGTGAATACCAGAAAATGATAGCATGAGAACCCTATCATCCATTTGACCCCGAGTTGCGGGCCTTGGCTCAGACTTCTCGTCAAAAACAGGCTGCTTTTAACCAGGAGCCAGACCCCTTGAAGGGGGCGGAGATTATCAAGACTTGGTTTGGTTCGACTGGGCAAAATCTCTTTGTCAATCCACGATTAGTAGTGGATTATGGAGTCAATATCCATCTAGGGGAAAATTTTTATTCTAATTGGAACTTGACCATGCTGGATGTTTGCCCGATTCGTATCGGAGACAATGCTATGATTGGCCCCAACTGTCAGTTTTTAACCCCACTCCATCCGCTGGATCCGCATGAACGTAATTCAGGTGTCGAATACGGAAAGTCCATCACCATCGGTGACAATTTTTGGGCTGGTGGTGGCGTTATTGTCCTTCCTGGAGTGACACTGGGCAATAACGTAGTGGCAGGAGCAGGGGCCGTAATCACTAAGTCCTTTAGAGACAATGTTGTTCTAGCTGGTAATCCTGCGCGCGTGATTAAGGAGATACCTGTTAAATAGAAGTAAAAGAGGCTGGGAAAAACTCAATTTCAAGAAAAATGAAGTAAATCTTTCAACAATAAAACGTATAATATCAAGGTTGTTCATTACCTGATATTATGCGTTTTTCTGATTTCAAAGACTTTTTACTCAGCCTCTTTTTGTAGATTTGATACTTGAAGTCACTCTTCTTGATCATTATGGAATTGCTCCATCTAGTTGAGTAGTTTAGATGGTGGTGTTTTTCTAACATAAAAAATTCATAATGGATAGCGAAATAGATATGACGACACTTTGAGATATTGTTATAAATCTTTTTTATGGTCACAATAGAAAATATATATTAGTCAAGCTAGAAGATTCGTAGTAGAATAATTAGCAAATAAAAGCAAAGGGGTTATTTTATGAAATTAGTTAATTTATGGTCAAAACTTTCACTCGGTTTGCAATTATTGCTAGCTTTGATTTTAGGTGTTATTTTTGCAGTAATCTGGCCACAATTTGCAGGTTTTTATCAATTTCTAGGACAAGCATTCATCAAATTGGTAAACATGGTCATTATTCCACTAATATTCCCAATTATAGTAGTTGCAGTGGCTAGTGTCATTGGAAAAAAATCGTTTGGTAAAATTTTAACGAAGACCTTACTCTACTTTTTCGCTGTTACAACTGCAATCACTTTGTTATTTGTATTTTCTAGTTACTATTTGGGATTTGGTCAAGGTGTGAATATTGGTCAAACTGGAGCTAATATCGACGGGATAGCTAATAATGTCCAATTGAGTGAGTTTTTACTTGGTTTTATTCCATCAAATATTGTGAAGTCAATTTCAGAAGGCTCTCTTCTTCCAATTATTGTTTTTGCTATATTTCTTGGTTATGGAATTGGTAGCTTGAAGAGTGATAAAACCCAAAAAATTCTTGAAGGTTTCCAGATCTGGATTGAAGCTATTTATAAAATTATAACTGTTATTGTAAAATTATCTCCTGTCGGAATCTTTGGCTTTATTGCAAAAGATGTCGCTAGTACAGGGATTGATAAGTTAGTTGGACTTGGTCAATTTGTTATTGGAACTTATTTGGCCTATGGAGTTCTCATTTTAGTTATTTTCCCTCTGATCGCCTCTATCTTTAATGTTCCATATTTGACTGCTTTTCGTGAAAATTGGAGCCTCTTGACTCTAGCATTTATTTCGGGTAGTTCGAGTGTTGTGTTGCCGTCCTTATTGAAGGATTTAAAGAAACAGGGACATGATGAGAATACGATTGATTTGGTTGTCCCTTTAGGATATACTTTTAATCTAGAAGGAGCAGCTGTCTATTTTTCAGTAGCCACTATTTTTATCGCACATGCTTACGGTATCCAATTTTCATTATCAAGTCTCTTATTTACAGTTTTACTTTTGACCTTAATTGGGAAAACTGCAGCTACTGTTCCATCAGGAGCTATCGTAGTTTTGTTGGCAGCAGCCCCTCAGCTTGGATTGCCAGTAGAAGGAGTGGCCTTGATTTTTGCAGTTGATTTCTTTGTGAATGCTGGCCGTACAATGATCAATGTTTTGGGTCAAATCTTAACGGTCAGTGTCATTGAAAAAACAGAAGGTTATAGTTTAGAGGAAGACAAGCAACATCAATTGTCAGTTAAGTTTTCTTAAAGGAGATAGGAGTTATGAGTAACGCAAAAGTTTATGTGATTCATGAAAATATTGAATGGACACAGCATTTAGTAAAATGGTTAGAAAAAATACAAGTACCTTATGAATTATGGGATCTATCGAGTGGGATATTAGATCTTCAAAGCCCACCTCCACAAGGAATTTTTTATAATAGGATGTCCGCATCTTCTCATACGAGAGGGCATCGCTATGCACCAGAGTTCACGGAGCAGGTGCTTACTTGGCTAGAGGCTCATGGACGTAAAGTAGTTAATGGAACGGGAGCCATCAATCTAGAAATCAGTAAGGTGAAACAATATTTGAAATTAAATGAATCTGGTATCGAGACTCCAGCAACAGTTGCTGTTTTGGGCCCAGAAAATATCATTGAAGCAGCAAGAAAATTGAATATCTATCCTTTGATTACCAAGCATAATAGAGCAGGAAAGGGATTAGGAGTGCAACTTTTCCAAAATGAAGAAGAACTAGAAGCTTATGTTAATAGTTCTGCTTTTGAACCTTCAGTAGATGGTATTACCTTGTTGCAGGCTTATATTAAACCAAGTGATGGTCGTATCCGTCGTTCAGAGTTTATCAATCAGAAGTTCCTTTATACTGTTTCAATTGATTCTTCAGATGGTTTCCAACTTTGTCCAGCAGATGGTTGTCAAATCGGTAAGAGACCAGAACAACTGGAAACTTCTGAAAAATTCCAAATTACAGAACCTCTACCAGAATCTCAAAAAGAAGCTTATGAAGCCTTCCTTAAAAATGCTCATATTGATGTGGCAGCTATAGAATGGGTTCAATCAGAAAGCGGAGATATTTATGTGTATGATGTAAATACCAATACAAACTATAATCCTACAGCGGAACAGAATGCTGACATCTTTGCTCATCAACATCTAGCTGAATATTTAAAGAGGGAGTTAGAAGCTCTTTATAGTGAATGATCATCTTGGAAGTTAATCTTTTAAAAATTTGATAACAACTTCCAGATAGAGTGCGACATAAATACTTTTCTTTCAAGGTAACAGTTATCAGCAACAACTACTAATATATAACGTCCCCTCTGAAGATTAATTACAGAGGGGCTACGTTTGTAATGTTTACTCTAATTCCTTATGATTTATAAAATTACTTAGTATCGAGAATTCCAAGAATACTGAGATTTTTTCTCCTCAGTTCATCACCCCCCTCCTTGACACTCGGTCAGCTTTTGATACAATAGTACAAAATTAGAGGAGGTGGGTTATGATTCAGAAACATGCGATTCCTATTTTAGAGTTTGATGACAATCCTCAGGCGGTTATCATGCCCAATCACGAGGGGCTGGACTTGCACTTGCCCAAGAAGTGTGTCTATGCTTTTTTAGGTGAGGAGATTGACCGTTATGCGAGGGAAGTAGGGGCGGACTGTGTTGGTGAGTTCGTTTCTGCCACCAAGACCTATCCAGTCTATGTCATGAGCTACAAGGGCAAGGAGGTTTGTCTGGCTCAGGCACCTGTCGGCTCCGCTCCAGCAGCCCAGTTTATGGATTGGTTGATTGGCTATGGTGTGGAGCAGATTATTTCCGCTGGAACCTGTGGTGTGCTGGCTGATATAGAAGAAAATGCCTTTCTAGTACCTGTTCGGGCTCTGCGAGATGAAGGAGCCAGCTATCACTATGTGGCAGCTTCTCGTTATATGGAAATTCAGCCAGAGGCTATTGCTGCCATTGAGAAAGTTTTGGATGCCAGAGGGATTCCCTATGAAGAAGTCATGACCTGGACGACAGACGGTTTTTACCGAGAAACGGCTGAAAAGGTGGCTTATCGCAAGGAAGAAGGTTGTGCTGTTGTGGAGATGGAGTGTTCAGCACTTGCGGCAGTAGCCCAGCTGCGTGGGGTTCTCTGGGGAGAGTTGTTGTTCACAGCTGATTCCTTAGCAGACTTGGACCAGTACGATAGTCGTGACTGGGGTTCAGAAGCTTTTGAGAAGGCCTTGGAACTCTGCCTCGAGATAATTTCTCAGATATAGCTACTCTCCTTCTTTTTATGGTACAATGGATGTATGTTATTCAAATTATTTGTTAAAAAAATTGAAAGGGCCTTGGGTGGACTTTCACCAGCTCGCCGCATCTTTTTAAGTTTCGCTGGAGTTATTTTTATAGGTTCTCTCCTTTTGAGTTTGCCTTTTGTTCAGGCGAGTGGTTCGCAGGCTACTTATTTTGACCATCTCTTTACGACGGTGTCTATGGTCTGTGTAACCGGCCTTTCTACGCAACCGGTAGCTACTACCTATAATGTATGGGGGCAGTTGATTTGTATGCTTTTGATACAGATTGGTGGTCTGGGGCTCATGACTTTTATCGGGGTCTTTTATATTCAGGGGAAGCAAAAGCTCAGTCTTCGCAGTCGTGAAACCATTCAGGAAAGCTTTAGTTACGGGGAGACTCGGTCGCTGAAGGCCTTTATGCGATCTATCTTTTTGACGACTTTTCTAGTGGAGGGCTTGGGTGCCTTTCTACTAAGTTTCCGTTTTATTCCTGAGTTCGGCTGGGGACGAGGCATTTTTACCTCTATCTTTTTAGCCATTTCAGCCTTTTGTAATGCTGGTTTTGATAATTTCGGCAGTAGCAGTTTAGTGGCTTTTCAGACGGATCCCTTAATCAATCTAGTCATTGCTGGTTTGATTATCACGGGTGGTCTTGGCTTTATGGTCTGGTTTGACTTGGCAACCCAGTTTGACAAGAAGAAAAAACGCCGTCTTCGTTTCCACACCAAGCTGGTTCTATTCTTGACTGCAGGGATCTTGCTGTTTGGGACGGTATCCACACTCTTTACGGAATGGCACAATCCAGGAACCATTGGCAATCTCAGCGTTCCAGAGAAAGTGCTGGTTAGCTTTTTCCAAACCGTCAGCATGAGAACAGCTGGCTTTGCCTCTATTGACTACACTCAAGCTCGGCCTGTGACCCTGTTTATCTATATCCTACAGATGTTTCTCGGAGGGGCGCCTGGAGGGACGGCTGGGGGTCTCAAGATTACGACTTTCTTTGTCTTGTTGGTTTTTGCGCGTAGTGAATTGCTGGGCTTGCCTCATGCCAATGTTGCGCAGAGAACCATTGAGGCTCGAACAGTCCAAAAATCCTTTAGTGTCTTCATTATTTTTTTGATGACCTTCTTGTTGGGCTTGATGTTGTTGGGAATTACGGCAGAAGGAACACCGCGATTTATCTACCTCATGTTTGAGACCATTTCAGCCCTTGCGACAGTTGGGGTGACGGCAAATCTGACACCAGAATTGGGCAAGCTAGCTCTTAGCATTGTCATGGTGCTCATGTTTATTGGCCGTATCGGTCCCTTGACCTTGCTGGTTAGTCTAGCTGACTACCAGCCTGATAAGAAAGATTTGATTCAGTATATGAAAGCAGATATTAGTATTGGATAAGAAAGGAAGAATGATGTCAGATCGTACGATTGGAATTTTAGGTTTGGGGATTTTCGGGAGTAGTGTCCTGACGGCCCTAGCCAAGCAAAATATGAATATTATTGCCATTGACGACCACGCCGAGCGTATCAATCAATTTGAGCCAGTTTTGGCGCGTGGAGTTGTTGGCGATATCACAGATGAGGACCTCCTCAGAACTGCAGGAATTGATACCTGTGATACGGTTGTAGTGGCAACAGGGGAAAATCTGGAATCGAGTGTGCTTGCAGTTATGCATTGTAAGAGTCTAGGGGTACCAAGGGTTATTGCCAAGGTAAAAAGCCAGACAGCCAAGAAGGTACTGGAAAAAATCGGTGCTGACTCGGTAATCTCGCCTGAGTATGAAATGGGCCAGTCCCTAGCGCAGACCATTCTCTTTCATAACAATGTGGATGTCTTTCAGCTGGATAAAAATGTGTCTATCGTGGAGATGAAAATTCCCAGTGTTTGGGCAGGTCAAAGCCTGAGCCAGCTGGATCTACGTGGCAAATACAACCTCAATGTCTTAGGATTTCGTGAACAGGAAAATTCACCACTGGATGTCCAGTTTGGGCCTAATGACCTCTTGAAAGCAGATGCCTATATCTTGGCAGTCATTAACAACCAGTATCTAGACGACTTGGCAGAATTAAATTCGTAAGGAGGGGAATCCCCTCTTTTTTGATCTCCTAGATAGCAAATAGAGAGACCTGTATTCCAATTGAGACTAGAAACCCTTGTATTCTAGTAAAAGTCCTTCAAAAGCTGGACTTTATGGTAGAATAGAAAGAAGTGACAAGAGAGAGTAGTACTCTTCGAAAATCTCTTCAAACCACGTCAACGGCGCCTTGCCGTATATATGTTACTGACTTCGTCAGTTCTATCTGCAACCTCAAAACAGTGTTTTGAGCAACCTGCGGCTAGTTTCCTAGTTTGCTCTTTGATTTTCATTGAGTATAAGAAAAAATCAGTCCCCTAAAGGAGTAGATTATGAAGTTATTGTCTATCGCCATTCCTAGCTATAATGCCGCAGCCTATCTTCATTACTGTGTGGAGTCGCTAGTGATTGGTGGTGAGCAAGTTGAGATTTTGATTATCAATGATGGGTCTCAGGACCAGACTCAGGAAATCGCTGAGCGTTTGGCCAGCAAGTATCCTAACATCGTTAGAGCCATCTATCAGGAAAATAAAGGCCATGGCGGTGCGGTCAATCGTGGCTTGACGGAGGCTTCTGGACGCTATTTTAAAGTAGTTGATAGTGATGACTGGGTAGATCCTCGTGCCTATTTAAAAATTCTTGAAACCTTGCAGGAACTAGAGAGTGAGGGGCAGGAAGTTGATGCCTTTGTGACTAATTTTGTATATGAAAAGGAAGGTCAGTCTCGTAAGAAGAGTATGAGTTACGAGTCAGTCTTGCCTGTCCAACAGATTTTTGGCTGGGACCAG
The DNA here is from genome assembly GCF_047464035.1 of Streptococcus mitis. Taxonomy (GTDB): domain Bacteria; phylum Bacillota; class Bacilli; order Lactobacillales; family Streptococcaceae; genus Streptococcus; species Streptococcus mitis_DX. The sequence continues at coordinate 4,922 of NZ_JASHCQ010000007.1, read as the reverse complement.
GTCGGAAATTTCTCAAAAGGCCAGTATATCATGATGCACTCGCTGATTTACCGGACAGATTTGTTGAGAGCGAGCCAGTTCCAACTGCCTGAGCATACTTTTTATGTCGATAATCTTTTTGTCTTTACCCCCCTTCAGCAGGTCAAGACCATGTACTATCTGCCTGTTGATTTCTATCGTTATTTGATTGGGCGTGAGGACCAGTCTGTCAATGAGCAAGTGATGATTAAGCGCATTGACCAGCAACTAAAGGTCAATCGACTCTTGGTAGACCAGCTTGATTTGTCCCAAGTGAGTCATCCAAAAATGCGAGAATATCTGTTGAATCATATTGAAATCACGACGGTGATTTCCAGTGCCTTGCTCAACCGAGCAGGCACAGCAGAGCATCTTGCCAAAAAACGGGAGCTGTGGACCTATATTCAGCAGGAAAATCCAGAGGTCTTTCAGGCTATTCGTAAGACCATGCTCAGCCGTTTGACCAAACATTCGGTCTTGCCAGCTCGCAAACTTTCCAATGTCGTCTATCAAATCACCAAGTCTGTTTATGGATTTAATTAATATAAGTATTTTATAAGAGGGATTTAAGAAAAATTTTAACTTTTTCTTAATCCTTTTTAATTTTAGGAGATTATACTAGAGTCATCAAATAAAGAAAAACTCTAAGGAGAATCCTATGAAATTCAATCCAAATCAAAGATATACACGTTGGTCTATTCGCCGTCTTAGTGTCGGTGTTGCCTCAGTTGTTGTAGCCAGTGGCTTTTTTGTCCTAGTTGGTCAGCCAAGTTCTGTACGTGCCGATGTGGTCAATCCAACCCCTGCCCAAGTCGTGCCAGACGCTGCTTCGGTGAGTGAAAAGAGCGACTTGCCAGGAGAACTTCTCAAAGAAGCAGTCGATACAGCTCTTCCTTCAGAACAGGCAGACGCAACACCTAAAGCAAGCTTGGATGCTACAAGCTCTCCAGAAAAAGTGAATGTAGCTGATAAAGACCAAGTGGTAGCGCCAAAAGAAGAAGTGCAAGCAAAACCAGAATCTAAGAAAGAAACAGAGGATGCGGTTAAACCTGCGACAAATCCTGCGCCTACAGTTGCTGGACAAGACCGTGAAGCAAATGAAGCTCAACCAGCAACCACTCCAGCTGAAGTGCAAAAAGGCGTGGCTGACAATACCAAAGACACAGTGGATGTGCCAGCCACTTACTTAGACAAAGCCAACTTCCCAGGCCCATTCACAGCTGGTGTCAACCAAGTTATTCCATACGAATTCTTCGCCGGTGACGGTATGTTGACTCGTCTTATCTTGAAGGCTTCAGACAAGGCTCCATGGTCAGACAACGGTTCAGCTAAAAATCCTGCTCTTCCACCAGTAGAAAAATTGGGCAAAGGCCTTTACTTCTATGAAGTGGACTTGGCAGGTACTCAAGGTAAATCTGACAAAGAACTGCTTGACTTGTTGAAACAAAATGGCACTCAAAGCTATAAAGCAACTATCAAAGTGTACGGTGCTAAAGATGGCAAGGCAGACTTGAGCAATCTTGTAGCGACTAAGGATTTGACAGTAAACTTGAATGGCTTGACCACTCCAACTGAAGTGCAAAAAGGTGTGGCTGACAACACTAAAGACACAGTGGATGTCCCAGCCACTTACTTGGACAAAGCTAATTTCCCTGGACCGTTCACAGCCGGCGTCAACCAAGTTATTCCATACGAATTCTTCGCTGGCGACGGTATGTTGACTCGTCTGATTTTGAAAGCCTCAGACAAGGCCCCATGGTCAGACAACGGTTCAGCAAAAAATCCGGCCCTTCCACCAGTAGAAAAATTGGGCAAAGGTCTCTACTTCTACGAAGTGGACTTGGCAGGTACTCAAGGTAAATCTGACAAAGAACTGCTTGACTTGTTGAAACAAAATGGCACTCAAAGCTATAAAGCTACCATCAAAGTTTACGGTGCTAAAGATGGCAAGGCCGATTTGAGCAATCTTGTAGCGACAAAAGATTTGGATGTCAACTTGAATGGCTTGACTACTCCAGCGGAAGTGCAAAAAGGCGTAGCTGATAATACTAAAGACACAGTAGATGTTCCAGCCACTTACTTGGACAAAGCTAATTTCCCTGGACCGTTCACAGCCGGCGTCAACCAAGTTATTCCATACGAATTCTTCGCTGGCGACGGTATGTTGACTCGTCTGATTTTGAAAGCCTCAGACAAGGCCCCATGGTCAGACAACGGTTCAGCAAAAAATCCGGCCCTTCCACCAGTAGAGAAATTGGGCAAAGGCCTTTACTTCTACGAAGTAGACTTGGCAGGCACTCAAGGTAAATCTGATAAAGAGCTACTTGACCTCTTAAAACAAAACGGCACTCAAAGCTATAAAGCCACCATCAAAGTGTACGGCGCTAAAGATGGCAAGGCTGATTTGAGCAACCTTGTAGCGACTAAGGATTTTACAGTAAACTTGAACGGACATCAGTCTCTTGTTCCGATGCAGTCAGGTTTCGTCCCTTCTTCTAATGGTTCAGCTATGCCGGCTCCAATGATGAATAGTCATCAAGATGCGCCTAATATGAAAGCTCAAATGCCTAGTGCCAATCAAGATGAGATGAAATCTAAAATGCCAGCTGCTAGCCAGGATAAGATGATGCCTAACAAAGAGCAGGACAAAACTATGAATGCTAGTCAGCCAATGGCAACTCCAAGTATGAAGCAAGACCAAGTCGCAGCAACTTCAAGCAAAATGTCTGATGAAGGCAAGATGGCGTCTACTAACAAGGTGTCAAGTCCAATGATGGCTGATCACATGAAAAACCAAAAAGACATGCTTCCATATACTGGTGAAGCCCAAACATCAATGGCTACTATTGGATTCTTTGGATTAGCCTTGGCAGGTCTGCTAGGTGGACTCGGTTTGAAAGCTAAAAAAGAGGAAAATGACTAGTCTAGCTACAGACTTTCTATCTGGGATTTGAAAAATCCAGATATCGTTTAGAATGTTCGTAAAGAGATTAAAATAGTGTTATACTATTGTGGTATAGCACTGTTTTTTTCAAAGGAGAGATAGATGGGAAAGACAATTTTACTCGTTGACGACGAGGTAGAAATCACAGATATTCATCAACGTTATCTGGTTCAGGCAGGATATCAGGTTTTGGTGGCCCATGATGGGGTAGAGGCCTTAGAAATCTTCAAGAGAAAACCAATTGATTTGATTATTACAGATATCATGATGCCCCGGATGGATGGTTATGATTTGATTAGCGAGGTCCAGTATCAATCTCCGGATCAGCCTTTTCTCTTTATCACGGCTAAGACCAGTGAGCAGGACAAGATTTATGGTCTGAGCTTAGGGGCAGATGACTTTATTGCCAAGCCCTTTAGCCCCCGTGAGCTGGTTTTGCGTGTCCACAATATCTTGCGCCGCCTTCATCGTGGAGGTGAGTCAGAAGTCGTCAGTCTTGGGGATTTACGGATGAATCATAGTAGTCATGAGGTTCAAGTCGGAGATGTGGCACTTGATTTGACAGTCAAATCCTTCGAACTTCTATGGCTTCTAGCCAGCAATCCAGAGCGCGTTTTCTCTAAGACAGACCTCTATGAAAAGGTCTGGCAAGAAGACTATGTGGATGACACCAATACCTTGAATGTTCATATTCATGCTCTGCGACAGGAGTTGGCTAAACATGCTAGTACAGAAACACCGACCATCAAAACCGTCTGGGGCTTGGGCTACAAAATTGAGAAAGCGCGAGGTAGTTAATGAAATTAAAAAGTTATATTTTAGTGGGGTATGTCATTTCAACACTCCTAACGATTATCGTGGTTTTTTGGGCCATCCAGCGCATGTTAATTGAAGAAAGAGAGATTTATTTCCTAGTGGGTATGACTCTTGTGGCTAGTTTTATCGGTGCTGGGATTAGTCTCTTTCTCCTATCGCCTGTCTTTACTTCATTGGGCAAACTCAAGGAACATGCCAAGCGGGTAGCGGACAAGGACTTTCCATCAAGTCTGGAGGTTCAAGGACCTGTAGAATTTCAGCAATTAGGCCAAGCTTTCAATGAAATGTCCCATGATTTGCAGGCCACCTTTGATTCCTTGGAAGAAAGCGAACGAGAAAAGGGCTTGATGATTGCTCAACTTTCGCATGATATCAAGACCCCCATCACTTCGATCCAAGCGACGGTAGAAGGGATTTTGGATGGGGTTATCAAGGAAGGCGAACAGGACCATTATCTAGCAACCATTGGGCGTCAGACTGAAAGACTCAATAAACTGGTTGAGGAGTTGAATTTTTTGACCCTAAACACAGCTAGAAATCAGGTCGAAACGACCAGCAAAGACAGCATTTTTTTGGACCAGCTCTTGATTGAGTGCATGAGTGAATTTCAGTTCTTGATTGAGCAGGAGGAGCGAGATGTCCATTTGCAGGTAATCCCAGAGTCTGCCCGGATTGAAGGAGATTATGCCAAACTTTCTCGTATCTTGGTGAATCTGGTCAATAACGCTTTTAAATATTCTGCTCCAGGAACCAAGCTGGAGGTGGTGGCTAAGCTGGAAAATAACCAGCTTTCAATCAGTGTGACCGATGAGGGACAGGGGATTGCCCCAGAGGACTTGGAGAATATTTTCAAACGTCTTTATCGTGTCGAAACTTCGCGTAATATGAAAACAGGTGGTCATGGCTTAGGGCTTGCGATTGCGCGTGAATTGGCCCATCAATTGGGTGGGGAAATCACAGTTACTAGCCAGTACGGTCTAGGAAGCACCTTTACCCTCCTTCTCAATCTCTCTGGCAGGTAAATTCGCAAACTAAGTTCCACCGCTAGTAGAAGTGGAAGTTAGTCTGATAAAAATCCTAAAAACCAGTGGAAATCCGTGTCAGGGTAAGTTCCACTGGTTTTACTAATGCTTGATTTCATCGC